>DATFPS010000316.1:0-5917 GCA_035264705.1 Nitrososphaeraceae archaeon
TGAACTTTTCGGAGGATATTCTTGGTATACAAAGGTAGTTGAAAAGGAAGGATACGAGAAATTACGTGAGCATATGACCGAAGACATGCTTTTACTGTACAGAGAAACTTTAGAGAGAGAAGATAAAATCACTATGGCACACAGTATAGAGATGCGTGAGCCCTTTCTTGACTTGAAAGTAATTGCATTTTCAATGCAGACTGATATGAAACTGAATGTAAAAGGTTCAGCCGATGCCTTTGGCAAGCATGTACACAGAAAACTTGCCCAGAAACTAGGTATTCCAAGAAATATTGCATATCGTGTAAAGGAAGCAGCACAGCACGGATCAGGTATGCATGACGTATTCAATTCAATAGCAAGAAAACACGGATTTGACGAATCCACTATTTCTAAACAATACCTTAATGCGCTCCAATCACGCCAAAAAATAGGTAGTTCACAGAGATATGGTCATCTATTTGAAAATGAGAAAATGTGGATTGCAGAGCCACACGTGCAAATGTATTTAGACAGTATTTCAAAAACACTACCAATATTAGAACAAGACTTGGTGACAAATCTAAGAAAAAACAAGAAAGGCTATTAGGCTAGCTTGCAGCTATATCTATTTCTAATTCCACGTCCTATAAGAAATGGTGCAAGTATTAAAGACGGTATGCTTATTAGAATGAAAAGGGTTTGCAATGGAGCAAGAACAGCCATCGTTGTTCCTACACTATAACCTAAGAGCATAGAAAACAAACTGCCGGCACAGGTTGGACAGCCTACAAACAGTCCACTGATTGCCCCTACACTTCCAACAAAAGAGACCCTTTTAGTGTTCTGCGCTTTCTCTAAGTTGAATGCGTAGAGCGTTAAAGAAATATTGAATCCGACCATAACAGATACAATTACTGCCAGGATAATATTGATTGGTATGATCATGATTAGAAAATGATCTGTAGGAAATACAGTCAGCATGGGAACATAACCTGGCATATTGCAACATGCAATAACATTAACAGATGGAACAGTAATTCCTTGTTCAGAAAATGAAATATCATATCTATAAATGAATATTTGAGATAGAAATCCAAAAAAAATGCCATATACAATTGCAAATATTGCCATCACTTTCCAATATTTATTGTCTAAAAATGCTGCTGTGATATACGAGATTAAACTATTAGTATTAGTTTTTAGTCGTTGTTGTTCTGCTTTGAAAATTCTGTATATTCCATAGCACATAAATAACATCGATATGAAAATAATTGTAAAAACAGCATTTGCAAGGTTCATAAGATAAGGTGTAATCATAATTGGTTGCTCGCCTGAAGGAGTGGTCAATCGGCCATAAATTATAAAGGTCAATATCAGAGAGAATAAGCCAAGTAGCACGATTCTAATTCCGCTGCTGCGTAAGCCTATCCAGTTTTTTTCTATAGATGTCATATTAACAAACGGAGTTGTCCACTCGGCATTAAATTTTATCGGTCATATCAGTCATTATCATCATCATCAATTATCTTGTGGACCTATGCTAAAATATAGAATATACCTGATGTAATTCTGATTACATCCACGGAAATCGCTTGTTTCTCCTATAATATTCAACTAATCCACCTTCTAACAACATCTGTTGCATGAACTCTGGAACCTTCCTTGCATGAAATATTCCTTTTGTCCGTATATTTTCTACGGTAAAGTTTCCAATGTCTACCTTAAGCTCATCTCCCTGAACTACTTTACCTTTTATTTCTGAAATTTCGAGAGCTGGAAGTCCAATAGTAAATGCGTTCCTGTAGAAGATGCGGGCAAAACTTTCTGCTATAACAATAGAGATTCCTGCATACTTTAATGCTACTGGAGCCTGTTCTCTACTGGATCCACCTCCAAAATTTTTTCCTGCCACTATAAAGTCACCTTTGGATATCTTTGTCGGAAAATCAGGATCAATTCCATACATAGCATATTTTGCCATCTCATAGGGATCGTTTGTCCTGCTTTTGAATCTGAAGGGTATAATTATGTCCGTATTAATGTCATCTCCAAAAACCCAAGCTTTTCCATTTAAAATGGCAGTAGTGACAACTGGTGGAGGCACTGTTCCTGGGGGTGGCGATGGCATTAATGGCGAAGAATGTGGTGAAGATTCTGGAGTTGGTTTATTACTCATGTCAGAGAAACCTCCTTGGATCAGTTATTTTTCCTTCAATTGCAGATGCAGCAACAGTAGCTGGAGATGCAAGATATACTTTTGATGAAAGCGCCCCCATTCTTCCGACAAAATTTCTTGAAGACGAAGATAAACAAATTTCAGATTCCCCTAATGCGCCAAGATGGGTACCAACACATGCTCCACATGTAGCATTGGTAAAAACTGCTCCTGATTCAAGATAAATTTCTACGTACCCACGTTTAATGGCTTCTTCATATACTTTCACAGATGCAGGAGTAACTACACATCGTGTATTTTTATGAACTTTTCTGCCCTTTAATATACGTGCTACTATCTCAAGATCTTCTATCCTTCCATTTGTAGAAGAACCTATGAAAGCCTGATCGATTTCCATTCCGCCTATTTCTTCAACTGAATGCACTAAATCTGGATGATCTGGACCAGCCACCATTGGTTCTATCTTACCACATTCTATCTCTATCTGCTCTACATACTTAGCTGAGCTGCCAGCCTGAATATCAATTTCTGGTACGTCTTTAATAATTCTTGGCTTTTCATTTATATAAGTTCTAGTCAGCTCATCAGTAGGGAATATGGAAATCTTGGCACCGCATTCCATTGAAGCATTGCTTATACATGCTCTTGAGTCGATACTAAACTCCTTTCTGGTATTGTCATTTGCATATGTCCACTCCAAAGCCTTATAATTGGCTCCATCTTCACCAACCTTTCCAATATAATCGAGTATTAGATCTCTTGCAGAAACCCCTTTACTAAAATTGCCCGATAGTTTAATTTTTATTGTTTCTGGTACGCGTAGCCACATTTGGCCTGTAGCCCACACAGCTGCCATTTCCGTACTTCCAATTCCAGTGGCAAATGCCGAAATACATCCAGCTTGACATGTATGAGAATCTGCACCGAGTATCATCATACCGGGAACAGCAAGATATTCAAGAATATGCTGATGGGATATAGAACCCTCAACTAACATACAGCTATGCTTCGAAGTAAAACCCCTTATCATGGCGTGCAGATTTGCGACCTTTTCATCTGCTGCAGGAAAGGTATGATCTATGACTAGCAAAACCCTTGAAGGGTTAAAGAGTTTATTCACTCGCATTTCATTTAATGAACGTATTGCCAAAGGGCCCGTACTGTCTTGTGCCATAGCAAGATCTACCTCTACAATTGCAATATCGCCAGCCATAGAAGGTTTCGATACTTCGCCCTGCTTATTTTTTAGTGTTAAACTCTTTATGCTAATTGCCTTCTCAGCGAACGTAAGTGAACTATCCTCCAGTATATTTTTGATGTAAGAAACAGAACGAGAGCTGTTTTGCTGTGCTAATGACTGCATATAAGTTTTAATCCCAATCAGATATTTTAAGCATCAGTTTTAATTACTTATAGAGTTATAACATTTAATAATCTAAAAAAATTGTCTTATAGCTGATATAACGAGAGTATAACTACTGCCAGCTGAATCAAAAAACACAAAGTCGTATCCACTTCTCTTAAGAGTAAAGTGAGACATTAGACATTAGATGCAGTATATTGCGGCTATCGATTAATAGTGTCATCAGAATGAACTCTACAGATGACGTAGATCCATAATAACATTTTTGATCATAATTGCAAAATAGAATCTCTGATTAGTAATACTGCGGTTAATATCCTAATTTGGCATCAAAGATTGTATATACTAATTTCGCTCATTTACTTATTTTTGACTTTTTATTACCTGGAATTTTAAATCCACGAGCAAATTTGCCAATTTTTGACGCTATAACTTTAGACTTATGAGCAGGAAGTTCGTTTATACTATCTTCTATTCGTTCTGTTTGTGAATTGTCTGCTGGCGGTTGCTGCTGCTTACTAGTATCATTGTCGTCTTTTGATAGAGGATGCATTATTGTATTTAATATATAGTTATAATATATGATAAATATTTGGTTTGGCACATTATCAAAAGAAACATCAATGTGTCAAATCTCTACTCATTGTTTTCTGTGACATCAATGCCAACAATAACAACAATTCTTCAAATAGTAACTCTTAATTTTTCTTTTCATAAAATATACTTGGTATACTGGTTTTTTATAGATAATACCACATGTTGAACCCATGATCCAGTTATGCCATTTATACTGATAAAACTAATAGACAAAGTACTTGAAAGATTAGAAAGTTAGAATATAAATAATCTCTCGTCGTATTAATAAATAAATTACTCTTCCCCATAGGCCCTTTAGCACCGATATTTTCTCTTTTCACTTTTATCTTCTATTGCCATGTTTTCTTTTAGAATTCATCGAGCCCTGCAAAATATTCCAATATTTATTTTAGTTTTTAGGAACCTTTAGTATATATATCTTCTAATGCTGTTCCTTACATATTCTTCTGATAATGCTTTAATTTTGATCCTTTCTCTACTGACTTTTTTTATCGAGTCTCTTTTGTAAATCTTAAGAGCTTCTTCGCACTATCATTGCCTCTCTTACTATATACACTGGCAAGTGCATTTTTTACCCGCGATTCTTTTTCATTTAACATGTCTGCCAGGTCATAGATAGACTTGGGAGACTTTTCTCCTGCTCTTATTATTTTACTATATAAAATTCTTCTCTCCAATTGATCAAAATTATCCTTTCCTATTTCATGTATTCTGTGAAGGATGAACTGTTTTAATGCTCTGAATCATTCAGATGGGATTCTAAATTAGAGATCTCATTATCCAAATCAGTTAGGCTCCCTTTTAAAGAAGTGAGCACCTGCCCCGTATCTTTAGTAATAAAGTTAAATTTTTTATAAAATTTGTCTGATTTCTTATATCTAGACTCTACAATCTTGCGACTTTCAATCGAAGACGCATCTTTAGAAATAAAGATGGTTAAACTAAAAGATAAACTAAGACGGTATACTTCCTATTTGGAGCGCCTAACTCACTTTTTTCGGCATAAGATTCAATCAAACCACTGTTCTCTAGTACCTGTATATGACGTAACACCGCTTACTGTCCTATACCTAGCTCTTTTGACAATTGATTAAAATATATAGGCTCTTGGGAGAGAATAGAAAGTATTCTCCTTTTAGTTTCATTACCAATAATATCAAGAATAAATTAGAATCTATATTTGGTCTATTAAATCACCAAATCTATAACCATTTAAAGTAAAAAGAAAGTAGCGACGAATTATTGCTCTTCATTCTACATATCCATGCTTTACATGCCGCTGGGGCCATGCTACCACCATATCCTCCGCCGACTTCATTATATGCAGATTTGGCAACTTCCACCATTTTCTTGGCTGCTAGATGCTGAACATCAATTTCTTTTAATATTGTCGCACCATCATTTAAAATAGTGACATCGCCGAGAGAATTTTCTAGCATCTTATTCATTCCTCTCGGACAGAGGCTTGCCCGTACCATATCTCCGCACTGCCTCTGCCGCAGTGATGTTATTTCTTGCGCTTGTTTGTCTTTTGTCTCTGTAGCACCTTCCTTTAAAACTACAATTGGAAGTTGTTGTTGTATCCACGTTAGTTTATTTTCATCTATGTTAGTAACATCAATTGTTTAACTAGTAATTTAAGTTTTTTGGGTAGCTCCATATCATTGGCAGATGGTTATCAGTTGCTAGTTGCCGATAATGAGAGGATGTTTTGTCGTTGTCATCCTGAAACGCAGCTGCTAAAGCCGCATTCAATACACAAATTGCAACCTTCAGTGAGTATTAATCTTGCTTTGCAT
>DATFPS010000317.1:0-8932 GCA_035264705.1 Nitrososphaeraceae archaeon
GTTTAGTCTAGTAGTACCCGTCTTTTCTTTTCTACATTCTTCTCAGCAAAGAATCTTTCTAATTCATATTTCCTCAAGTCAACAAATTTTATTCCTCTAGATAACATAGGATGAACATGCTTTATTTGTTTATACATTTTCTGACACACTTTACGATAATCAGGATGACCTTGAGGAATAGTTCTTAATTCGATCATATGACAGGCTTCCCGCAAATTGAGTTTTACAAAATATGGATACTTGTATGCAAGATTAACAACATATTGTGCTTCTGTAGGATATTTCTTCGAGATCATTTCATAAACCTCATTACATTTATACATACAGTCTTTGAAATCTTTGGCAATGCCAAGTTTAATAATTTCTGCCGGAATATCATAGCCATGTCTTGTAGAGAGTAACTGTCTTTCCATAGTAAGAATCCTGTGCCGGTGTAGGTCTCGAAATATGCCAAAGTTCGTGAACATTTCAAAAGTATATTCCACCATTTCAAATGCTCTACCAGGCCGCTGTCTTCGATTAGCGCGAAGCTTTGTATAAGTTTGAATTATCTTTTTTCTATCATAGACAGGAAGAGATCGGATATACTGTGTAATTTTTTCAAGAGATTGGCCATCAGCCTGTTCGTAGAGAATAGCAGAGGCCACTTTTATTTCGGCTTCACACTTATCTTCATAATTCAACAGCTTTACAGAATACGGATTTTTATCTACTTTGATATTTTTTATATAGTAATGAGCAAGTTCAGTGACGGTGCTCCTTGTATCAGTTAGATAGGCCTGTAAAGCCTTCCCATACTTATCATTTGCTCGCCTTATGAATGCAGGAATAACCAGATTGAGTTCTGCATGCAGTTGACTTGCTAGGGTTTTCATTTCTTTCAAACTTGAAGCAAACATAGTTGATAGAAGATATTCAAATGCTCTTCCATTTCCTGTAATACCCAAATTGGTAAGAGTAGATGCAGGCAACAGACCACGGAGAGCGTCGAGTGTCTTGGACTTTATAGTCGAATTATAAACTCTCTTTGCAGATTCAATATCTTTTTGGTTTTTCAAATTGCTATAAGCTGTCTCTTGTTTTGATATAAAATCGAAAAATAAGAAGCGATCAATTGGTTCTGTCTCAGAAATAAACTTCTGCATTGATTGGATATTCTTGCTGTATACATCAAAAGCATAATCGCAAGCCTGGATGTATTGATCAGCAAAAGGTGACTGCATAATATTCTCTTCTCTACAGTACTTATAATGGCCATTGATTTTTCGATCAAATGCCACATAACGCGAAGATTTTTCAAGGTAAGAGAGCCCGACTCGGTGATCTTCAATATTCTTAGCAGCAATATTTGATATCCATTCTATTGCAACCTGTGCTTCCCCTAGTTCTGCGACAGAATCATCTCCATATTCTAGCAATACCCTTTCGTAGAATTCTTGTCCTCTATTTGGATTTTTTATAAATTCATCTAGAAAGATACGCCGCATCGTTTTATCTGTTCTAGAATACCTTGACATTAAGGCTCCTCTATCTACCTGTCTAGGTGTGATTATTGCAAAAACTCGTCTATCAGTGTTAGAAAAATGGGAATCAAGTAGTAGTCTTTCTTCCTTAGAGAAATCATCACTAAAACTCATATCATTAGATAGCATAAACAAAATATATTATTCGAAGGGAGAATATTATATGTCATAGAGAATATATTTTGGCATTAATAGTTAAAATGTAAAGCTATTGTTTATTATAATTTGATATAATTATTTATGGAATGAGCAATATTTTATATATATATTTTATAATATAACTATAATTTGGGTTTTTATATACCCGGTTATAATTTTGATTAATTTTTTATAATCCGCATTCAGAGCTGCAGCTTATACAGAGAACTGAAGTCACCATAGAGAAGGGCACATTGATAGAGATGCACCGTAAATAACGAAATAGTTCTAGAGCCAACGAATTAACTTTTACTTTTCCTATCCCTTCTATTTATCCTTCTTCAATTCTCAATTTCTTTCTAGATAAATCGAACCATATAAATATACTTAAAGATAATCAAATGCTAAGTATGCCCATAATATATAAAGAATTTGTGCATCCAAATATATAATGTATAACAGAATATGTATCAAATAATTATATTATAATGTGTTGTTCATGAAATTTTAACAGCATTAAATCTGACAACAAACATAGCCTTTCTTTATATTCTATGACCACGATATTATTCTTTGTTACATATTGAAGTATTAAGGAATGCACAACATTTCTTATAATGCTGCATAATTGAGTCCATTTCCTTTTTATTTGAGTTAATAACTTCTTTCTCGATATTAAGAAATGTAATAAATGATGTTTCGTAGATTCTGCTAGTAGACCGCACCAACAGCTTCTTTTACTTCTTTCGATAACTCGCGATATCCATCTTTATCTATAATAACCGCATTGATGTTATCCCCAGTTCCTGCATTTCGCCTAATCGCAGCAGCAATTGCCTGTATTGCTATTTTATAAGCCTCATTTACACTTGATGCTTCTTTGTATTCGGATTCAAGATAACCATAGGCTACAGGAGAGCCACTGCCGGTAGAGATGTACTTTTCACTCGTCATTGAGCCAAAGAGATCAATGTTATAGATCTGTCCACCATCTTTATTGTCATATCCAGCTAGAATAATCTGGACATAATATGGAAAGTACCTTTGATTGAATAATACATTAGAACAGAGTCTTGCTGCTGAGTTTACAGGCATTACTTCTCTATTTGAAATCCTATAGATGTTTGCATTGTAACGCATAACGTCAACAAGGTTTTGGGCGTCTGCCACACCACCAGCAATTGTCATACCTAAATGTCTATCGACTTTCTGAATTTTCATTACATGTCTATCGGCAATAAAGAAACCTGCACTAGCTCTTGTATCTGCAGCTAGGACTACGCCATCTGTGCATGTCAATGCGCAAGTAGTAGTTCCTTTTTTGATCTGCTCAGCGATATAGTCAGAGTATCTGTTATCTTGAGGTTGCATTATATAAGATAGCAGAATCAAGACCAAATTTAAGCATTATCAATATCATTAATAGTTCTGCATATGATTATATTTCCGATGTAACCTAGTCAAATCGAATGCCAAAGACGCTATTCGAGAAGATTTGGGACAGTCATGTAATACCCACTAAAAAAGAAAACAATGAGGGGCCATTTCTAATATATGTAGATCGCCATTTAGTACATGAGGTCACTTCTCCGCAAGCGTTTGATGGCCTTCGTTTAAATAATAGAAAAGTGAGACGCCCTGATCTAACGTTTGCAACCATGGACCATAACGTGCCAACAAGCGATAGATCATTTCCGTTAATTGATCAACTTTCTTCTGTACAGATTCAGACATTAGTGCAAAATTGCAAGGAATTTGGGATTACACTTTTTGATATTAAGAGTCCAAACCAAGGCATAGTTCACATTATCGGTCCTGAGCTTGGCATCACTATTCCTGGAACGGTGATTGTTTGTGGTGATAGCCACACCTCAACGCATGGCGCATTTGGTACATTCGCATTTGGCATAGGTACTAGTGAAGTAGAACATGTTTTGGCTACCCAGTGCATATGGCTAGATAAACCAAAAACATTTGCAATTAATTTTACAGGTCGCCGTAAAAATCCACATGCTATTACTGCTAAAGATATGATACTTTCCGTTATTCAAAAGATAGGCACCTCAGGGAGTGTAGGCACTGTTATAGAATACAAAGGCGAAACAATTGCTGAACTTTCTATGGAACAGAGAATGACGATATGCAATATGTCCATTGAAGCTGGAGCTAGGGCGGGATTGATAGCTCCTGATCAAATTACTTTCGATTATATCAGAGGAAGAACATATGCTCCAAAGGATGAACAGTTTGAAAAGATGGTTGATTTCTGGCGAAGGAATTTGAAAACTGACTATAATGCACCCTTTGATAAATCTATCACTGTAAATATCAATGATCTGGCTCCTCAAGTCAGTTGGGGAACTAATCCTTCAATGGTCATTGATGTCACCAATTCTATTCCATACCCTGAAGAATTCGCAAAGGGTAATGAACATGAGAGAAAATCTGCATTACGTGCTTTACGATATATGGATCTTGAGCCTGGTACTCCTATTACAAATATTCCTATAGATCGTGTGTTCATTGGCTCATGTACTAACTCTCGACTAGAAGACCTAATGGAAGCATCAGTTGTGATAAAAGGAAGAAAGGTGTCGTCCAAAGTTAGAGCAATGGTAGTTCCTGGTTCCCAACAGGTGAAAATGCAAGCAGAAAGGATAGGTTTAGACAAAATTTTTAAAGATGCTGGCTTTGAATGGCGAGAATCTGGTTGTAGTATGTGCCTTGGAATGAATTCTGATATTCTTGCATCCGGCGAACGCTGTGCAAGTACTTCTAACCGCAACTTTGAAGGAAGGCAGGGAAGTGGTGGAAGGACGCATCTCGTAAGCCCAGTTATGGCAGCAGCAGCTGCAATTCAAGGACACTTTGTAGATGTAAGAGAGTGGTTATAATGAGAATAAACTCTATAATATAAAAAAGAGATGAGAAAGAATTAAAAAATGGAGTAAATTAAATAATGGAACCTTTTAGAATTATCAAAAGCAAAGCAACTCCGCTTGACATGGTTAATGTCGATACAGATCAAATAGTTCCAAAACAATTTCTTAAACTGGTTCAGAAAAGTGGTTATGGTCGATATCTATTTTACGATTGGCGATTTGATAAAGATGGAAGACCAAAAAGCAATTTTGTGTTAAATGATCCAAAATATGCTGGCAGGCAGATATTGCTTACGCGTGCTAATTTTGGTAGTGGAAGCTCGAGAGAGCATGCAGCTTGGGCAATTCTCGATTATGGATTTAGAGCAGTAGTTGCACCATCTTTTGCTGACATTTTCTATAATAACTGCTTCAAAAATGGAATTTTGCCAGTTAGACTTAGCCATGAAGAAGTAGATTTTATGTTCATAAATGCTGATGATGTGGATATTGAAATCAACTTATCAAACCAACAGATAATTATGGGACCCAAAAGGATGAACTTTGAGATAGATGAGTCCAGAAAAAATACACTTCTTGAAGGTCTAGATGAAATAGGAATTACATTACAGTTTGACTCTCAAATAACTGAATATGAAAGAAGAAATAGTAAATTAATAGTACCATATTATTAATTTTATTTTATATTTTATATGGTAGAGCCAATATTCTCTTTGTACCGACAAAGCGAGAAGGAATGCTTTTACAAGAGACTTTTCTAATTGGTGACACAATTCCAGTGATATATAAAAATTCTAGATGAGGATATTCTATTCCTTTTTAATATGAGTTTTGACAGATTTATGGTCATTTCAGGACATATAACGAGGACTTGGACATGTAACTAATTGTATCTTATGTATACCTCTTCATTGTAATCTGCCATTGTCATTTTCTACCTCTATTGCCATTCAAATATTCCATTCTTTTTTATGATATTTTCTAACATCCGATGCTTTTGTAACGTTAATTAATAGTTTATTGGACAGCTTTATAACGAAAAATATATCTTATAATTTGGTAATAATATTATAATCATAATCAAAAACTTTTGGACTTAGTTTTTTTATTGTCGGTATATTATTATCAACTACTTGTCGCATGAAATTATCTGCCACTATTATTATTTCTTCGAAGTTATTGTTTACAATAAATCGGTCAAGAGATTCAATAAAGCTTGGATAATTTTTGGAATGATTATGATTTGCCGGTTTTTTGCAACTCAAATTATGTGCAGCTGGAAATATATCGCTTATTTCTGAAGGAATAATTCCCAAAAATGGGTTATAGGTGCAAATTTGTGCATCGGGAAATTTTTTGATAAGCTGAAAAAAAACTCTGGTAGAATAAAATGGATGGATATCAGAGTCTGGATATAATATTAATTTCTTTTCTTTATTTTTTAACGATGCAAATGTGGATACCATATTTCTAAATCGCTTAACCTCTGGTCTATATTGATCTATCGGATCAGAGAGAAAGATTGCTTTCTCTTTGAAGACCGGTGTTCCTTCCTCTAGATACTCAAAGGTTTTGAAAAGTTCCATTGCTTCCATAAGTTTTGGATGTGCATGCGCCTTTTGCATTACATATTCCCACAATCTACCATCCATTATAGCTTGTTTTACTGCATTAACCTCTGCTTTCAAAATGTAGAGATTGTGTTTTGCTATTTCTAATGTACGGCTATCTTTGTCCATATAAAACAACTCTTTGATAGAATAAGTAGTACAAATTGGACACTGACATGGAAGATATGAAAGGTCTTCTAGTCTTGCAGTACCATTTGAATGCATATATCGATTATCTTTAGCATAGAGAATGTACGAGGCTGAATCAAACATGTCACATCCCAACGCAACAGCCAAGGGAATTGTGATGGGATGTCCTGCTCCAAAAAGATGTATTGGTTTTGCTGGAATAGTACGTTTTACTGTGGCTATCATATGTGCTAGTAGTGAAAACTCATATGCCTCCATTAACTCGACAGGGCTCCCAATCGCCAAAAGATTGAAACCCATTTTGTCAAGTGCATCAGCTGAGTATTTTACCAAATCTGAATGTTCAGCACCCTGTATTGGCCCTACCCAAATTGCGCTGTTTATATCATCATCATCATTATAATACTCATTGCCGGTGTTATTTTTGATTCTCTTGCTTTCTCTTCCTTCTTCTATTACATTGAGAGTTTCTCTCGCATTTTTAAGTGTCTGCTCTACATAGCCTTTCGCCTTCTCATACTTTAGTCCATAACCTGTAGGTTTATCAAGAGGCACAGGAATGTCACTTCTAATATCCCTCTCAAATTTAGCTATGACAGTGGGTTCGACATCAATCGAGCCATATTCTAAAACTTGATATCCCCCAGAGTCTGTCATTATCACTCCGTCATATCTTATTATATCATGAATTCCTCTCTTTCTTGCCTCATCACCATAATGTCGTAACGTTATGTAAGCATTAGTGATGACTGCATTAAAGCCCAAGGCTTTAAGAAATTGCGGAGTTATCGTTTGCCTTACCGGATGGATGACAGGAATAAATGCCGGGGTTTCAAAACTGCCATGGGGAGTCTTTAATTTACCGATACGTCCAGCCAGGTCAGTGTATCTGACCTCGAAGGACAATTTTACTTCTTTGTCTCCCTGACGAACTCATCATATATTGCCCTAACTCTATCAGCTGCAAGTCCTGAACCTTCTTCTATGCCTGTCTTTGTGAGTTTGATTTTATCCATTACAATTATAGCTCCCACATCTTCCCTAATCTTTACTAAACCTGGAAATACTCTAGAAAGTCTATCTGATAAAGCTTTAAAATCAAAAGGCTTTTCCATGAGCTTTATTTCTTTAACGAAAGAACCGTTAAGAATTAATTTGAGGATTCCATGACCTTCTATATTATCAAGTATAACATCGAGTTTTTCATCAATACCCGTTAGCGTGCCATTGTATATTTTTTGATCAGAAGTTTCAATAGACACTTTTTTGCCTAGGAATTGTATTGTTTCTTCCCCGAATTTCCGACTCAGTACTGCAGACATAAATATTCTTATCAGAATATGCTTTAAGTAATATATATATATGAATTTCAATATTTTATTTCTGATATTTACGTTTGATCAACTACTCTTAAAAATTAGAGTAAATATGATATACTTACATTATCCATTCATATAGATCAAAAATGTATCCCATAAAGAAGAAATAGATTAGGGACTTAATAATATTCGAGAAATTTCTGAACGTCACCTTTTTCATAGACCAATGAGAGCCAGTCGACCATTCCGATCTCGTGTTTTAGTTTCTTTTGTAACAATAAAACTATTTCTTCGGCACACTGTTGCGGCATCTTTCCAGTTGCATCTATTTCTGCAATTTTATCTTTTCCAAAGGTTTTTAATGCATCGTAAAATGAAACACCTAGGATTTCACTTGCTACATTATCTCTAATCTTCTCAGGTAAGTATCCTCTGTCCTCAAAAGTTTTTATTAGTTCATAGGGTGAACGCCGCATAACTATAACAAGATCGATTCTATCCGGTTTTAACACATAAGGTACAAGATGTCCAATAATTACCAAGTCTTCCCGTTTTTTTAATTCTTCTGTAATCAACTTTAATGTCTTTTTTATATCAACTTCTATTCCATACGGATCGTCATTTACTATGAAAGCATTATTATCGATTATGACCTTGTTGATATCAATTATTTTAACTCCTCCTAACTTCTCCGATACAAATTTAACACTTGTATGTTTTCCCACTCCTGGATTACCTGTAATGGCAAGTTTGATTTGACTTTTCAAGTACTCTTCTCACCGATGCTCTGGCAAGATTCCCGGTTATATTTCAATTAACAATTAAATATATGTTAACTTATCGAGTCTGCAATTATATCATTTCCATAGTTGAAATAATAAGGTAACTAACTTCTATAAATCAGTCAATTGCTGTTCTAACGCTACTTCAGCATACTCCGATATAAGATAGCATTAACTTTAATTGGATATAAATCGAAGTAATAAACTTGGATTTCTATGATCGTAAGATGGAGCTAATAATTGTAATCAGATGTGTTAATTTACTCTATCAAACCCTATTTTTAAAGTACTTTATATATTCACTTAAAAATGCTTTTCTAAAAACAATTCAAAAATTTAAAAAAGGAAAGTAGTATTTGTAGTTGGAGCTCTTCTAGTGGAAGAGGTAGTTTAACCTTCTTCCCAGCCTTTTGAGAATACACCATTCTTGTGCAGTGGCACTGGTTGTCCTGAAGTATATTCCATTGGCCTCATCCAGAATATTGCATGAGTTGGACATACCCCTACACATGCACCATCTGAAATACA
>DATFPS010000318.1:0-7942 GCA_035264705.1 Nitrososphaeraceae archaeon
CGCCGATAAAGAATTGGAAATACCCAATATTAGACAGCCATTAAGTGCATAAATTGAAAGACCCCCAAAGATATCCATAATATATATAATGATATTGAGGATTCTTGCATTAATACTCTAAAGTCATTATAAATATGATCGTAATGTAGGTTAACCAGAAACCTTGTAATAAAGCATATCTATATTAGGATAGAAAACCAAAATTCTAATAACAGCAAGTTTCTCACCTCCTAATCTTGAAACAATTATCGAATAAAAAATATTTTGAGAAAAATTATGTTTATGATCTCAAAGCTTAGATTGTAGTAGCGATCCTCTAGATTATCTAGAAATGACAGAGATATGTGATCATATGCCCTTTTTATATATAGAAGTATTTTAGGTAATTTGTATAATTTTTAGAGTCACCATCTTAGCAACTTTGGCTTGCGAGATACCTCAGACATCTATTGTATAAAGGAAAAGCAGATTTGATGATGTACCATATAACATTTATATTCAAAATTAATTTTGCTCTAATATCTTGAAAACCGTAAAAGTCTTTGCTATAGATATTGACGGTACATTAACAGAAAATGGTGGTGGCATGATACATCTTCCAGCTATCGACAGTCTAAGATATCTTGAGAGTCTTGGATATAAAATAATATATGTTACGGGACGATCATCATTGGAGGCTTATATCCTTGCCGTCTTTGGTGGCACAACCAAGATAGCCGTTGGTGAAAATGGTGGTGCATTGACTTTATCGCCTCAGGAACATATACTTTTGGCTGACAAGGAAAAGTGTATGAAAGGTTATGAGATACTAAAGAAAAACATAGAAGGCGTAAAAATTAAACCTGTTTTTAATAGACTTACAGAAATTGTATTACTTAGGACATTTGATATTACAGAGGGGCAAAAAATCTTGGATGAACATGACTTAGAGTTGTATCTTAGCGACAGCAGGTATGCTTTTCATATCAACGAAAGAGGAGTTGACAAGGCAACAGGATTTAAAAGAGTATTGGATATTTTGGCTGTAGCACCAGCAGAAACAGTTGCCATTGGCGATAGCCAGACGGATATTCCTCTCTTTGATCTCTGTGGTTATAGTATAGCCCTCAATCATGCCGAAAACCATGTAAAAAACCGAGCTAGTCATGTAGTGTCTGGCAAAGAAGGTGAAGGCGTTATTGATGCAATAGAATTTATTACATTAAATTATTTTGGAGAAAGAACTGCAATTGACATTTCGGCTTCTGGTTAATGAAATTCGTCAGGCAGTAGCAACTAGTCTTATAAATTTGAATTACGTTCACCAAGATTTCGACGTATCTGAATCACCCAGAAAAGAATTTGGAGATCTTAGCTGCAATGTAGCGTTTCTACTTAGTAAAGCTCTCAGAAGAAGACCTGTTGATATTGCTAATGAAATCATTGACAAAGAGCTAAAACCGTATATAGAGAGAAAGAAAGCAACTAATTCAATATCTTTTATTCTTTCAGTTGAATATCACCCTTCAGGTTACATTAATTTCAAAGCAAATATTAGTAATTTAGCTTCTTGGACTCTTAATGAAGTACTCAAAAATTCTAAATACGGCTTTAATAACCTTGGTGAGGGTCAACGGATTATAATTGAACATACTAGCATTAATCCAAACAAGGCTCTTCATGTAGGCCATATGAGAAACGTAGTTATTGGCGACATTTTATACAGGATATTGAGAGCAACGAATTATGAAGTAATAGTTTTAAATTATATTGACGATTCAGGTTTACAGGTTGCCGACATTGTTGTTGGATTCAGATTTGCTGGTCTTCCTCTTTATCCCGAGGATAAAACTATAAAGTTTGATCAATACTGCGGCGATGAAGTGTATGTAAAAATTAACGAAATGTACAGGGACGATAAGTACCTTGAAGAAAAAAGAAGATTGGTTCTTAAGGAGATTGAACTGGGAACATCAGAGATTGCTAAATTTGCCTCAGAAATTACTATGCGAGTTTTAAAGGATCAATTAAAGACATGTTGGAGGATGAAAGCTCATTATGATCTCTTAAATTTTGAATCACATATTGTTACCTCTAGATTATGGAGTAAAACATTTGAAATGTTAAAAGAAAGGCGAATCGCAACTTTACAAACTGAAGGAAAAAACAAACATTGTTGGGTCGTCAGGCCAGAGAATGAAGAAGAAAAAGTGATTGTGAGAAGCGACGGAACTGCAACTTACATTGCTAAGGATATACCATACGCAGCATGGAAACTAGGCCTAGTGAAAGATCCTTTCTTTTATTATAAATTTAGTGATCAATGGGATGGCTCGTTTCTTTGGGCAACAACCTTAAACCCAAATGTTGGTAATCTCGGACATCCTATTTTTAATTCTGGTGAAAAAGTTATTACGATAATTGATTCAAGACAAGCAAGATTACAGAGAATCATCGCAACGGTCATGTCGCATTTACAGACTAACAACGACAGATACTATCATCTTGCATACGAGGCAATGACTCTTAGTGCTGATACTGCCAAAAGCTTAGGACTAAATATCGGAGACAGACAATTCATGCATATTTCGGGCAGAAAGGGGATATATATTAACGCAGACTACATTTTGAATAAACTTCAAACCACTGCTCATCAAGAAGTCAGAAAACGAAATCCGGATATGTCAATCGATATCACAAATAGGATTGCAGAAGAAATATCCGTGTCTGCCATCAGATATAATTTGATAAGACAAGATCTTGACAAGATAATAACTTTTGACATAGTGGATTCACTGAGCCTAGAAGGTAACACAGGACCATACTTGCAATATACCTATGCTAGATCTCAGCGGATTTTAGAAAAATACGGGGATAAAAATATATCGTCAGGAAACTTTAGTCTATTGATTCAAGAAGCAGAAGTTAATTTAATCAAAACTATTGCAAAAATGGATCTAGTAATAGAAGAAACAGTCAAAACACTTAATCCAAAACTATTGGCTAGATATGCTTATGACCTTGCCACAGTCTTTAACGTATTCTATGAAAAAGTCCCTGTCTTAAGGGAACAAAATAAAGAAATTATGTTTTCGCGATTAGCACTTGTAAAGGCTTTTGGAGTTACTTTGAACAATATCTTCAATGTGATAGGAATTTCTGCATTAGAGAAGATGTGAACAAAGAAGATCAATCTCTTATAAGAGATACACGAATATTTCGATCTGTATATATTATTAATATAATGATTTACCAATAATTCTGCAGCTTCCAATACGTTTGTTCTATTCCTGGCCATTAGAAACGTAGGTCATAGCAGCATTTTCCGTCTTTAATTGAAAACATATTTGAAAAATAAATTACTGTTTGTATAATTTATCCTTGTACAAATCGTTCTTGGAGATAAAATCTTACCAATTACTAAATTGTTATCAACAACTTTTAAGTTGATAATGCCTTTGGATTTCCAGACTTAGTTTTAAAA
This sequence comes from Nitrososphaeraceae archaeon, assembly GCA_035264705.1. GTDB lineage: Archaea > Thermoproteota > Nitrososphaeria > Nitrososphaerales > Nitrososphaeraceae > JAJNBK01. Next base: position 3,464 of record DATFPS010000318.1, read on the forward strand.
TTAACAATTCATTTTCTGGATCAGATAGCATGGTGCTTATTAGTTTATTGACTGTGATATCAACAAGCTCTTCTTGAGTAAAAAAAGCTGTTGCTTATACTAAAGAATGATGTAAGATAGGCAAAACAATTTTTTCTCCAAGGATTTTTATCGGTATAACTTTTGTCTATTATCGTATGAGAATTCAAGAAGGTTGCTATGTTTTACTTTTTCATTCAAATAGAAAGAAATGGTTGGTAAAGGTTACTCCACAAAAGAAAATGCACACGCATTTAGGAGTCATCGATGTTTCAGCAGCTATTGGAATGAAATATGGTTCTATTATAAAAACGTCTGAAGGAAAAGACGTCTATCTTATTGAACCGACTGTGCATGACTTTATAATGAAATCTGAGCGTAAGACACAGATTGTTTATCCAAAGGATTTTGGTTATATAGCATCTAGAACAGGTATGCAAAATGGCTCTATAGTATTAGAAATCGGAACCGGAAGCGCTGCTCTTACGACTTTTATGGCGAGTATCGTAAAACCATCTGGCCATATCTACACTTACGATGTCAACCCTGATTTCATGGCTATAGCAAGAAGAAACCTAGAAAAAGCAGGAATGCTTCAACACGTTACAATGCATCAACAGGATCCCCATTTGGGACTTGACATTAGAGAGGCAGATGTTGCCATCGTAGATCTTGGGGATCCCTGGTCTGTTGTAACCCAGGTTCATGTTTCATTAAAAGGAAGTGGTGCATTTGTGGCGATTTGCCCAACAATGAACCAACTAGAAAAGACCGCAACTATCTTAAAACAATGCGGATACGCCGATGTTGAATGTGTGGAATTAATGATTCGCAGCATAGAAGCAAGAGAAGGAATGACCCGGCCTTCAATGAGAATGATAGGACATACTGCCTACTTAATATTTGGAAGAAAAGTAGAATTAACTGACTCAAAATTACTTGATCCATCGTCTCCATCCACTCCGCCAAAGCCACATGAGGGTGTTCAAGTAATCAAGTGAGCCAATGTATGTCTTATTGTAATGCTACATTTTATATGTAATTCTAATCATCATTTGTTACATAAATGGCATGTAATCTCTAATTATTCTCTATAATACTTGTTCTTTTCCCTCAAATGTTTGTCATAGTATTTGGCTAATGCGAAATGAGATTTCACTCGGTAGCAATGGATATAATTGTGGAAAAACTCAATTAGCTCCTTTTTATGTTTGCTTCGATATCTATGAATGTTTAATTATGATAATTTGTGCAAGTATTAAAGATGGCATCGCCGCTTAAACCAGGGAAAAGGCCGGCTGAATCCCAGGCAGAGATGACAGTCATTATGTTACCCACTGATGCAAATCCAAAAGGCAATGTTTTTGGCGGCGTCATATTAAAACATGTAGACCTTATTGCAGGACTAGTTGCGAAAAGGCATTCTGGCCGGGCCAATACTGTTACTGCAAGCATTGATAGAATGACATTTTTGAAACCTGTATTCATAGGAAATGCTTTAATTCTAACAGCTAGGCTAAACTATGTACGCAAGTCATCAATGGAAATAGAGGTCACCGTGATTTCGGAAGATCTTGATGACGGTACAAGAATTCATGCCGGTACTGCGTTTGTTACAATGGTCGCTCTCGATAAATACGGAAAGCCTACAGAAGTTCCTCCAATAATCTTGAACAGTGCTGAAGAAAAAAGCCATTTTAAAGAAGGTGAATTGAGGATGCTTTCACGTTTAAAAGAGGCTGGAAGAATCTAATCAAACGTGTTGTTTATTGATTATTATCAATTTATAACCTAACTTTGACGTTATCATATTGTCCATTGAATCTAATTATTTATCAATCATTCATATTTATTGAAGTGCCTAATTAAGTGGCCAAGATTCTTAGATTTCGTGAATGCCAAGAAGTTTATCCATTCTTTAATCTACTTAGCCAGCTGGTGAACGAGCAAATAGTCATATAACTTTCTTGCCTGATAATGTAAATTTGCAGAAGTAACAATTTTTTAGCTCGCGATTTCTCTACATTGAAATGATTAGCGTTTACTCTGAATATACATTTAGAATGTCATCGAAAAATTGTCATTGTAATTGTAAAAGGTCAAAGTTAAAAATATTCGATTTGATTTTCGAGGTATTCAATATGTCAAATTGACTGTCTGACATGATTATGCACATTTTTCATTAAATCTGTTTTGCTGTTTGAGGTTTTACTTACGGAACACTTGCACAAATAGATTGAAATAACGCATTGACAAGGAATCGGTATTAATCTCTACTTTGGAAAACCCTGATCTTGTTTCCAGCCAGTAATGCATTTATTATTTTCTTTCCATTGTCTGATCGCTTGTCAGTCTTTATACTGGCTTTCTTTCCTACCTGACTATTTAAGATGAATTCATCTTCAATATAGACATCGACTTTTTTGCCAATAGCACTCTCATCTACCAATATGTTAACAGTAGATCCAGCTTCAGTAACTTCGAAATCAAGCTCTTTGCCAAGAGTAGGAGTTTTAACTTCCACATCAATTTTTATGCCTAGCATTCTTTCTAACTCTGATATTGTAGATCCACCTTTGCCAATGATCCTAGCGATTACATCCTTGCCGACCTTAACTTGAACTCTGTTATCTGAAATTATGTTGATATCGGCATCCGGATCGAATCTCCTTATTGAATCTTTGATCTTTGATTCGGCTAATTTTTTAATGATGTTATCTGACTGATTAACTGGCTTCAATTCGGAGATTGGAACAACAACATTTTCTTCACCATATGTATAAATTTCATATTCGATTACTTGTGTTTCAAAATCCCGCACCTCTACAAGTGGTCTGGCGAGATCAGCCTCGCTCATTCCTGTCGGAACTTTGACTGTAAGCACTACTTCATAGACTTTTTCGATTTTTCCATTCTTAATAAATATAATAGTATCGAGAATGTGAGGAATCATTCCCAAATCAACTCTACCGATGAATCTCTGAATTGCATCTAGTGGACTACTAGCATGTACTACTCCAATCATCCCTACACCAGCCAACCTCATATCTGAGAATACTCCAAAGTCATGAGCTCTCCTCACTTCATCAAATATTGTATAATCTGGACGCACTAATAACAAAATATCTGCAGCTTTTTCAAAACTTCCCTCTAATGGTGCATACTGAGTCACCTCATCAGGAACTTGCAAGTCTCTTGGCGATTCAAAAGTCTTCACTATTTTGCCGTTCTTTGCATAGAATTCTGCAAGGCTGCTGGCAAAAGTACTTTTGCCAGAACCAGGAGGACCGGATATGACGATCCCCTCTGAACCCTCTGACAGCCTTTCAATTAACTTTTCTGTAGCGTTATAACTTTCGAGCGAGAGCCTCACAATAGGTCTGACTATAGTAATTTCGAGGTTGTCAGAAAAGGGCGGTCTTGTTATGGCGATCCGAAATGTTCCGTATTGAATTACAGTTGCACCATTACGGCTTATTTCTATAGAGCCTGTTTTATTTACTCTGGACGCTTCAGAGATTTCTCTAATGATATTGGTTAGTTCTACATATGTGCTTTTATTTTCATCGAGTTTTATAAGTTGAAAATTACCCGGCTTACCACGTTTTGCCCAGGGTGATACTCCTTCCTTAAGATGAACGCTCATTGTATCTTCCTCAAAGAACTTTTCGAATTCTAGGTTTGTTGTCTTAGTTACGTTTCCTATATGTAACGATTTCACTCCCTGTGCCTCAGCAACCAGTGCTTGGACATAGTCAGCTGTAAGTAATGTGGCAGCTTCATGCAAGGCTACGTCTTTTATAATAGCATCAATCCTTCCACGTTTTGCCAGACGTATATCGTCAATACTAGGACGTTCACCTAGAAATCTGAGTGAGATATCCTTGCTTGAACTCTGATCTCTTATCTTCTTAATCTCGTTTAAGCCTATAAATCCATACTCCTTATTAGAAGATGCCTGAGACTGCAACTCATCTAAAACTGCCAAAGGAATTATAATATCACTACCATTATCAATCTGACCACCTTCAATCATCTTTGTAATCTCTCCATCAATAATTATACTTGTATCTAAAACATACCTTTTATTATTCAACAGATTTTAAATTGTCATAGGCGGTTAAAGTGTCTTTGCTAAACATTTAAACGATTTAAAGATATAAATGAATCTAATATAATATAGTTTATCAACTTTTCAGAATTAGAAATTGACAATCTTAATGATCACTTTCATTAGCTGATACTATATCATTATAAAGTAGTTATAATATAGTAATATACGCCAGCTAGAAATTAGCAATGGATAATATACGAATGAGCATAACTGACTCCGTCAACTAAGGCATAATTCTATAATATCAAGTAGTGACCTTCGCTTTAGAATGCATAAAGTTAGGTCTGTCTGTACTAGTGTATGGTCGCTGCGTATGAAATGAATAGTTATAGGAAGACTGACTAAAT
>DATFPS010000319.1:0-2170 GCA_035264705.1 Nitrososphaeraceae archaeon
ATTCAATAGGCACATTTAACTCAATTGCCAATTTTATTATAGTTTTTCTATCCATTTCAGCTAAAGGAATGAGTATCACACAAGGATCGTCGTTGCAGAACAAACATCCATGCTTAATTAACAAGTTTAGTTTTTCTATGTAATCTTTTGTTGCATCAATAAAAAATGTTCCGTCATGAATATTATGTCCTCCTATAATCCATTTTATATCAAGAAATTCAGCATAGTGTGCAGCTATTGAATAAAATATTAGGTTCCTTGCAGGAACATATGATGACCATCTTCTATCATAGTTGGGTGTGATATGACTATTATTATTAAAATCAGAAAATTCTTTAATAAAGGGAATGTTGATCTCAAGAAAGTTTACAATGTTTGCTCTTTTTGCTAATTCCGCTGCAGCACTTTTTTCGTTTTCAATCCTATTGTAATAATTAAATGTAATTACGGAAATTTCTGAAAAATTTTTTTTAGCCCAGTAAAGACAAGTGGCAGAGTCTAATCCACCAGAGAGCATTACAAGGGCATTGGATTTCTTCATCCTTTAACCTTTTTTATTTCAGCTATTATGTGTGCTCCCTTATTTACTCCTTCATAAACATATATGCCCAATGCCTCGACAGTTGGTGGCATCTTTGGAGCAAGCAGTTTAATTATTTCTGTTGAAAGGTTTTCTACAGTAGCTTCACCTGGGAGTAAGAAAGTAGTCATCTTCGGCAATTGTAGACTGAAAAAGCCTCGTGGTCCTTCAAAAGATATATGATAGTAAATATCATCTTCTCTCTTCAGGTATTTTGTGTTAATGAAGAATTTGTGGTCAAGGATACTTAATGTCTCTTTAATTATTCTCTTGGCTTCACCAAAATCAATAATAAGATTATTTTTCATATCACCTATTATTTCGACCATAACAGTGGATGTATGCCCATGCAGAATAGAACATTTCTCAACTAATGGTAAAATATGTGCATAATCAAAAGCAAGGGATGGATCTTCTATGAATATAGAACCGGTCTGACTGTAGTTGGAATTAAAGAAGAAGAAGGAATCTAGTTCATTGACTTTACCAGCATATTTAGAGTGACCAACTGCAATAATTTTAATTTCTGGTAGTTCTCTTCGTATACGAAGAAATTTATTAACATCATCTTCGCTATCTATAACCTCAATATATTTGTCATCTATTTTAAAATCGACGTTGACAATATCGTCATTTTTAAATTTTAACATCACCTCATACTCAAAATTTTGTCCTAAAAAAGACAGCATCTTTGAGATAGATAATTCTGCTCTAGTTCGAAACAGATTACCATCGCTATCAATGTATTTAATATCATTATCAAGGACTACTCTTTTCATATGAATATCTAGTTAAAAAGTACTCCTTGTGACTTATAAACCGTTTATTGTATATTTTGGAAAACTTTTATCAGATACAGCGTATTTTGATGAGTTAATCATCTTAAATACATGTCCCATATAATTTTTTTATTAGGCTGTCTACTGCCTATTTTATAATCAAAGCCCGTATGAGAAATCAAATAAATAGCTGGTTGGAGAAGTATCATTATTGTTATCCAGATAATTCTATCATAATTTTGAGATTTCATAAATAGTCAAGCAGCCAATAGAATTTATGTTTCGCATCAGAATAGTTCATGCAATCGCTTACCTTAAAGCATTAAGTATTGATAACAATTACAAGAATCAATAAACTTATAAAAACACGGATTATGACTTTATCGTTATCTGGGAATTCCTTATTCAACCTAAGTTTTGCTATCAGTTGACAAATATAGCCTGTAATATGTACGTCCTATGAAATTTGTATTAATTATCTGATCGTTATTGGAAAGACGTGACTCATAACTATAGCTATATAATATTAATATACCAGGATTAGTATTGCAACAACTATGAGCGAAGAACAGGAAAGAGAATATGAAGAAGGTGCAGCAGGAACAAAGACTGATAGAAAAAAAGATCCTCTCAAAGAATATGATGAAAAAGAAGCAATGACACCTGCCAAAATAAAAGAACATGAACCAACTGCTGTAAAAAGAGATCCAAGTGATCAAAAAATAGTTGAACCAGGACAAGAAGCAGCAAATCCTGAAGAAGCAAAAGAAAAAGCAAGAAGAAGTGGTATGACTAAAGGTACTGCTGGTGC
>DATFPS010000320.1:0-21297 GCA_035264705.1 Nitrososphaeraceae archaeon
TCGCTTTAGTTTCCAATACTCCCGATACAATTTGGTCACTTCTGGCTGTTCTAGGTTTGATGTGACGGCGACTTGTACAGGTGTCTTGCCTTCAGAAAATAATTTGTATGCTTTAGAAGGTTTCTCTTCCTGCTGTTGTTGATCTTTATACTTCTGTCGTCTGGCTTCTTCTTCATTTAAGATAGCATGTATGTAGCGCGGCGAGATTTTCTCTATTTGAGCGATTTCGGCGTAGGTCTTGTGCTGGTTGAAATATAGATCTATTATCCGCTTTTTTCTGTCTTCTGATATTTGCAAATTTATTTCTAATATTATAGATAATCGATACTTATAAAGGGAACGATCTTGATACCATTTACTTTCGTCTATGATATCATAATATTTCCTTATTACCACCTAGTTTCTTCTTTGTAGGAACACTTCGAAAATTAAAGTTTCAGCACCTTTAAGATTTTATAATTATAGAATAGGATCAAACCTAAGGAAAAAGTAAAAAAAGTAACGGCTATAGCATATGAATCAGAAAATACCTCCACTATATCCACCATCTCCACTTTTGCTTATATTGTCAAAAGGAGCAAGATTTGAGCTTATTTTGGTCGAGGTATTGCCAGTACAATGGCCATTATAGTCAATGCTATCTCCACCAATTACAATAGCTCAGTAGGGGATATCAAATTAGAGTGGAGGTATTTGTTTTAAGGTGGAGATATTACAAACAGCATGGAAAAATACCTCCACCGACTTTATGCAAAATTAGAGCACGAACTACACTATAGTGGAGGTAGTGGAGGTTCTTTCTAGGTTTTTATTGCAACGTTCCAGGAAGGAACAGTGACTTTCGACTTTTGTCTACTTCAAAGAGGGACTGTCACATACGTCTATCCTCGCAAGACACACTCTCATTTAGTGTTCTCTCTGGTCTAGGTCTATGCATGAAATGTTTCCATTAAAGCTCGCGGCGCAGGCAGTGCGCGCAGCTGAACTTGCGAAAGCAGGCCATTTGGTCCGGCTCTGGCACCTGCCGATCGGTCCAAGTGAATGCCGCAGCATTGGGCTGTTCCGCGCCGCCGACGAGGCAGAGCCTCGCGAAGTCCTCGCCTCGTTACCCCTTCATATATGGATGAAGGTCACCATACGCCGCTGACTCCACATCCTAATGATCCGGAATATCGGGCCCCTCAACAAATGTGAAGTTCGAAATTATCTCTTGGTTTTTCGATGATCTAGATATGCTGTAGTTCTCTTTTCATCTAGTAGGGGATTATTCTGAAATAAATCCTCAAAATATTTGACGACTATTGGTTTCATGCGTCTGATGATAATATCCATATGTCCATTGTCAACATTATAATAACAATAAATAGCAACTTTCTTAATGGGGTTCTGATTGTTTGGTAACTCTTCTCTGTAGTCTTTTATTCTAATTCCTCGCTTTTGCATCTCTGCAAAAGTTCCCTTTAGGGTTTACTTTTCCTCTATTGAAAAAGTCATTAGGGTCTTTAAGATATGATACTGCTATATCTCTATCTGCAGAGTTATTCCCTGTAGGTGTTACAAGTTTGGACTTGCTTCTTAACTCTTCATGGTCTGGATAATAACTAATATTACACTTAGTACAAAAGTATTCTCCTGTTTGTGTATTGAGAATGTTTAACTTTCTCTGGCATTGATTACAATAAAGTCTTTATCCTTTAATCCTGTGCCTGTGAATTCATTACTGCTACGTGATATGAGTATGTTCCTCTCTAATATGTCGTTGTTAATTGCGATAATAATGTGTTGATGTACACGCCGGTAGCTGTATCTGCGATGCCAAGCCAAATTGACACACTTCGTCGTCTATTGCGTGGATTCCGACTCTGTTAATTCCTTTGATCTTGATATTCATCCACTTCCCTCTTTTTTAACATTTTTAGTGGCAAACCATCAATCACATGCCAGGTTTCCACCATTTTACTATTCTGAATACGGTGTATACTTATGCCTCTATAGTTGATTATTTTTTCTGTTTGTTGGGTTTCTGAGGTTGCTTTTGGTATCAATGTTCCTTTCCAATATGTGCCTACAAGATCCGGATAGGCTGGTGACGCAATCATTTCCTCTACTACATAATTCAAGTCATCTAATCTATCCAAAGAATACTTAAGGTCATTTTTTGCTCCAGCAATCCCTCTTCCAGGCGAGCCCATATAGGCAGATTGGCCATGGTCGATGTAATCAGGGGATATTATTTCATCAAATATTGTTTCATTTTTGTTATTGTATGCCTCAAAGTAGCGTTGAATAATAGCTTTATTCATTTCAATTTGGGACATTGTGTGGTTAGTATTCATAGGTGATCCAATTCACTCAGTTATTATTAAATTAAGAAGTTATCAACTAGTAACCATGTTACTAACTGAAGCTCTTCAAGTTAACGGTTACACATGATACTTCTAAACCTGGAGATGTTATACCAGAGGAACTAGAAGTTAAATACCTAAACGATCTGGATTCATTCTGTATGTGCCGGTGAATGTGTATTCATATATGTTGTTTGATTAAAGAGATATTGCAAAAAACTGACAATTGAATAGTATTTTTTATAATTGGCAAGTCAAACATTCTATAAGGTATGGTATCTAGTATTAGTCCGGTATGAAACAGACAGATCCTCATCTTGAGGAAGTAAATCAAATTATAACATCGAAAACACCAGACGGTTGTGTGAATAATGCCTCCAAATAGGCTCTGATTGGGTACACTGGAGATTATGTTTATCATGTGGTCATGTAGGTTTCTGCGACTCTTCTCGTAATAAGCATGCAACAAAACATTTCAAATTGACTAAACATCCTATTATAAGATCTTTTGAGCCAGGTGAGACATGGGAATGGTGTTACGTTGACAACGTTATGATTTGATTTATAGTTGTAAAAAAAATTGAATAGTATCGCGATCAGATCAAATAAACATCATGTCCTCTGTTCCAAAACTGAATATATTTGGCTACAAGGTGTATCTATTTAACTTAGATCTCTTGCATCTGAATCCCAGAATAAGGCTAATGCAGCCTTATTACGTTTAAACAGCTCATACTTGATTATAAACAGGAGTTCATCACGTTTCCATAATTCTGTCTCTAGATAAGGGCTTAGTCTTTTAGTCTTCTTTTTCTTGATTTTAATAAATTCAGGTGTTTCCCAATCCGATGGCAACAGAAGTTGATCGTCACTAACCTGACCAATATCGGTTTTTTCAAAACTCTTGTAATTGTATAACCATCTAAAGAAATGCTTAATATGAACCAGATAATGGTTCCAGGTAGTTATCCATTTTTTTATCAGGATCTTGTTCCTGATTCTTCATTTTAGTATTCAAAAATGTAATAATATCCTCTCTCTTTAGATGGTAAAATCTAATATCAGGGCCAATGAACTTGGCAAGTGCAATAATAGCTTTTAAATTATTGTTTTGGTGACGTTCAGATGCGCCATTGGCTTTCATATACTGATAAAAATCGTTGATTAAAGCTGAGTTTACAGGGTTAGAGACCGCCGTTGTAATTTGTTTAATAGTTGTAATTAATTTAGTAGGCATTTGTCAAATCACTATCTCCTCATTACGATAAACTCCATTCGTGACTGTATAGTACCTAAGAGATGTATATGAATCGATGTAGTTAGTGGGCCGAAAGGGAGTTGAACCCTCGACCTTTCGATTATCAGTCGAACGCTCCACCAAGCTGAGCTATCGGCCCGTTGATTTGTTGAAAATTAGCGTTATTTAATCGTGTGGCTTTCTTGGAAGAGGTATTCCATCAGTCATGGCATCCTGCCATCAATATTTTTAATATTTTTAAGAATACAATACCCTAGATAATTTGTGAAGAAATTTTTTTATTGTAACTCAAAAGAAGAATTAAATATATTTATTAAAATAATTATTGGGGTACTTTATCCAAAATGCTAAAAATTTCGTCGATTTATTTTGCTATTTTTTCACAATAATATTCAACTAAATTTCAGATGAAATAAATTCATATTTACTGCTGTTATTTAACAGTGTTTGTAACTTTATCAAGTGTATTTTTTATTATATTCATATTTTCAGATATCAACTTTTTTACTTCACATTCCATGTAATTAAGCATAATCAAAGAAGGAATTCTCCTCTCTCTAAAATATTGATAGTAAAGATCCGCCTATACTATTCTTTAACAGAATGAGATTTCATGGGAGAAGAAGCACTTAATAGAATTAGTCTTTTAGAAACGCAGAAAGATTAAGACATTGATATTAACCATAATAATTTAATTCATATCGTGTCGACTATTGATCTACACATATAGCAGACAATGTCCATACCTCTTTTTTATCCATGATATCTCTTATATTAACATATATGAATTCTCATAACTTTAAGTTTTTTATAGTTTAAAAATTACAATTCCTTTGCTCTATAATGAGAGGGATATTTTGTGATATGTGTTATCTCGAATGCCTAATGATCTGCTAATAATCGCTAATAGGTATACTAAAGGTAAAAGCTGCTCCTTTTCCATCTGCATTATTTTCAGCCCATGTCTTTCCGCCGTGTCTTTCGATGATATTTTTTGAGATATACAAACCCAATCCAGTTCCCTTTTCTGATTTTGTTATAAATTTTGAAAATAATCTAGGTAGAACTTCTTGGTCTATTCCTACACCAGTATCTTTTACGGTAACGAGTATATCTTTGCCCCTCTTTTCTGTTGATATTAAGATATAACCTTCTTCAGTGAATTTTAAAGCATTGCTTAGTAGGTTAGAGATGACTTGAGTTATCCTCTCTTTATCTGCTTCTACAATAACATCACTGGCTTTGTAGAGTACGCGCAAAGAAGGATTATTTTCATTATTGTTTGCAATATAGTCCACAAGATCTTGTACAGCAGATTCTAAAACTTCCTTTAGATTGAATCTTTCTTTATTCAATCTAAGCGACTGGCTTTCAATTTTTGCAACATCAAGAATATCTGATGCGAGTCGATCTAATCTTTTTGCATTTCGAATAATCATTGAAACTTGTTCCTTTTCTATTTCAACGGTTTTCCTTTTATGATTGAATTGATGTTCAATAAATTCTGCCTCTCCCAGAATTGGCATTATTGGAGTTCGCAATTCATGAGCTGCTATATTGATAAATTCCTTTTGCATTTTGTCATGAACTTTCAACTGTTCGTTTGCAGCAGCAAGTAGTTTATTTGACTCTATTAAAGAGAGATTTACTTTTTTGAGCTCTGTAGTTCTACTATTTACGGCTGTTTCCAACCTCCTATTCCAAGATAAAATTAAAAATGCAATGCCAACTGCTATTGTGCCAATTATAATAACCATAAGTGTGCTAAAATTCTTTTGTTGTTCTATCAGATCGCCAACGTTGTTTGCGAGCTTATGTGGAGAGCTAGTAAAAAGTGTCCAAAGGTGCTTTCCTTCAATCAACACTGGCTGGTATGATATCGTAGTCATCTCACCATCAAAGCTAATTTGTTCAGTATTAGCCTTATCTTGCAATGAGCGTCCCAAAATTGCATTATATAGTTCCTTTATCTCAGACGGAATCAATGATTGAAATTCTTTTCCTAAGTAATCCTTACCTATAAGAGATTGATTTCGAGCGTATAAAATTATCCCATTCTTGTCCATCAGTCCTACATTGCTTATAAATTCTGGCGATATTTCATTTTGCAAAAACTTTCCTAAAGTGCTTACATTAATTGCCGCAACGATGACTCCTTTGAACGTTTCCTTTTTCCCATTATTATCAGCTCCACCTTTACCTTCTTTTTGATTATCCAGTATTGGAAGAGAAGCATATAGTCTAGGGACATTATCAGAAGATTCCACTTCGCTACTATAATATGGCACGTGCCTCTCTTTCGGTACGACAAAGTATTGTCTATAACTCAAGTCCATTTTAGCGCCCATTTGGTTTATAGTATCATTTCTATTACTCCATGTAATTACTTGACCATCTTTATCAAGCCAATAATATGCATTTGTTAATGCACTCGTCGAATCTTGTGCTGTAGTTAAAAGAATTTGTGCCCTTTCTGTCTCATTATTTTGGATATCAGGTGAGTTAGTAATAATTTGCAAATTAGCTGTAATTGAGTCTATACTACGAAATAGGATACGCGATAAATCATATGCCTGTATCCTAGCATTTGATTTTACATCTTGTGAAGCAATTTTGGCTATTTCAGCAGCCGTAAAAGATGAGTACTGATAAGAAATTACTGCTAGAGTTACTCCAATTGCTGCTATTATAAAAAGTAACGCTATGTTATGGTTCGAGAGTGTGGTGTGTATCAATAATTTATATTAATAATCGTAGTTGTCCTTATTAAATAAATAACATCACTATTAATATTCTATAGATTTCTTTTGGCAGGCAAATACATACGACATTTGCCTTTCGTCTAAAACAAATTTTTGAATTTACATAAGTAGTATCATAGATAAAATACTATCATAATCAACCCGAAAAATGCATGGTAAATACATATACAATATAATGGTAATCCGTTTATTTATTTATTCTCATATGACCTTGCATATAAAACTCAAACAGAATTATTCTTGAAACGACGTCTAAGTGTATTTCCACAAAGCATACATTGGCTAATATTTGGCCCATAAGCTTTACCACATGCATTACAAAAATTTATCCACCTTCTAACTTTTGTTATTCCTTTCGTTCCAACAGTCCCGACTGGAATTTTTAAAATGGCAGCGATATTCTGGACCGCGTAATCATCGGAGATCAATGTTGACTTTAACTGAAAGGCTAGAGCAAGTATTGATACATCTGCAGTCGAAAGTTTTTCATAATCACCAGTTTGTTTTGCCATTGTAATAACTTGTCGGAGACATTCTTTATCGGGTTCTAATATTTTTAATCTATCTGAATCTATCAAAAGTTCTATTGCACCATATTTTCGATTCATATGTTTTATTTCATTTAAAATTGAATTTGTAGTATAACATGTCGATAAGGTTAGGAAAGGAAAACCCGAATAAAATGCGCTTGCATCTATAACCAATTTGTTAGTAGCCGAGTTTTGCAAGCTGCCTCATGCCCTTTTTATGGATGCGAACAAATTGTGCGTCAGGATAAAAACGAGAAATCTTCACGCTTTGTCCTGCAATCACCCTTAATACTTCCTGTCCATCTATTATTAGATTTGCGTCATGAGTACTCTTGATTTCTATTTCTTCATTCGGAATTATTATCTGTGGCATTCTGTTAACTGATGCAATTGGACTAATCATCAAACAGTTCAGACTTTCATGTATGACTGGACTACCAATAGAAAATGAGTGACCTGTTGAGCCTGTTGGAGTCGAAATAAGGATACCATCCATTCTCTCTGTAATTTCATCATTCATAAATCGTAAAGATAAAGTAGGTGTTCTCGTCAAATTTATTCTTGTAAACAAAAAATCATTCAATGCAGTAGGAGTTGTGATACCGTCTAATGAAGCTTGTATTCTGAGCCGAGAGTCGTAAAAATAATGGCCTGCGAGTATTGAATAAATAGCATCATCTATTGAATCTATTCCTGTCTCTGCCAATATTCCTCTATTGCCACCTATATTCATACTCAATAATGGTACTTTGGACGGAATAGTTCTGAATGCTCTTAAAGTAGTCCCATCTCCTCCTATTGCAAAAATAAGGTCAAGATTAATTCCTTTTAACTCTTCAGGAGTAGTTGATATACCGTTTTCCAGTTGCAGTGGACAAACACAGAAAACCTTGACCTGTCTGTCATAAAGTAACTTTGTAATCCTCCTGGCCGCGTCTTCAGCCTGAATATTGTTAGTTTTTGCTATTACGGCTACACTGCGGATTACTTCAGTCATTTAATCAAGATATCTATCAGTCTTGCAAGACTTAAATGCATTTAGATTGCCTTCCTTTCTTTATGCGTTTCTAAGAACTGAAATACCGGACATCATGAATGTGGATAAGAATTTTATATTAAGGAGAATAGTATATCCATATTGATATATTTACTCAATTCAACTTATTCTACAAACTAAATGTGTTAATAAATATTGTCATATAAACTATTTTATATGCTTGATTTAGGGAGTTGATAAATAAAGTTGTCAGAAATTATTATATACAGTGAAATAAGGGTAGCGGCTAGAGGACATGGAAAGATCTCATAGAAAACAACTTTCTGTTATAATCTTTCATGATGCATGTCGTATATTATTGACCAATAGAACACATTATGGCTTGTACACACGTTCAGATTTTTAGTTAATGCCTGTTGAAATAGCACCAGACTCTGGTTCTTTTCCACTCCTATTTCTTATCATATTATAGTTACTATACGATTTACAATTATCAGTACACAACCAATGATTCTTCTTTTACAATGAAGAATTTCATTGTTCTTTTAAACAAGGAATAAAACCATCTGACTTATTCTAACTGATTTTGGAAATCTTTTTTTCAAAGGTTAGAATTTAATTCTAATTTAGGTATGATTATCAAATTCCTTATAACGGTTAGAGATTATTATGACCTAATTTTTATATAAAAAAAGCATATCATAACCATACTATGACTCAATCTAATTTAAAAAATGAGGATTCAAGAACAAAAAATTTTTTTCTTATCGTCTTTTATGCTTCTGCTATTGGAATGATAATTATTACGTCTTATGGTCTATATTTAACTGCTGGAGAATTTTTTAAAACAGGTAGAATTGTTATTGGTGAAGTACTTGTCAACACTCAATTTCCATTTTATGGATCTGTACAACTCGTTACGTATCTGATGATTCTATCGGTTCTCACTTGGTATTGCGTAACCAAAATTGGTGGAGAAAAGGTAACGAATATACCAAATTCAACTAAATCGATCTTACAAATAATTGCCATAGCAATAGCGGTGATAGCTCTCTATGAGTTCATTTACAATTTTATTATTTGGAGTTCTCTTATTACAGACAATGCGCTGAAAGGAATGTTCAATACAGATCAGATAAACATACCTTATCCACATCCAGAGACTCCCTGGAATCTGGTATTTGCAACAAAAATGAACCTCGCTGCGTTCCTTATTTCATCACATGCATTTTACAAGATTTCAAAAATTGGAGAAAAGGAAAACATAGTTTGATATAATAAGATTTTACAAACTATATCGGTCTTATTTGACTAATTTTTATGCTCAAATATTGACTAACTTCATTCCCCTTAATTTCCTGAAAGGATCATTCGGCATATTTGATAGAGATTTACCGTTAAACTTCTCTTTTAATACTGATCTTTGGCAATTAAGCAGTTATGGCACAATTTCCTTCAAAAAAAGTATTATATTTCTGACTATATATCTGGGCATGCATTGCAACAACACTTCCAAAGAAATAGCAAGATGCAGGATCATTAAAATACCCTATGGGAGGATGAGTAAAATTGAGATTAGCATTAACGTTCTCTGCTTTGTCCACATTCAATCTTAACTATTATATTCATGACAATATAAAATACGCATTCCTTCACTATGCAATAATTCTTACGCTTGATATATATATTCTCATTTCCAATTTTGTCTATTTTGATTCTTATTTCAACTCAATTTTGTACTGATTCTCAGTCCATTCAATTAATGATTGGATATCCTTGGCAACATAATCTGCTCCAATAGTTTCTGATAGTGAGAGCAGGTCAGGTGAAGTCAATAATATCATTTTAATTTCTGCTTTCAATTTTCCTTTAATTGATTTTATAGTGGCAGACAGAAAGCGTAAGGAACCTTCCTCCGATGAATAAATGAAGATGATCATCAAACCCTTCTTGTTATTCAATATTTTAGCAATATATCGCTGAAAGTCAATATCGAAGAAGGGATCTATATAACCTTCGACATTGCCTATATATGATGAATTCCAACCCAAAATTTGCAGAGCCAAGGCTCCAATCTTAGCATGACAGATTCGATCCTCTGAGCCGACAACACTGATTGCATATGCATTAGGCTTCATTCTATCTTGCCGTATGCTAAATTTTAGTAAATCAACTAACTCTGATATCATATTTAAAAGGGAAATTCTTTCTGTTACTCCCAATCTTCCTCTGTTGTAAAGCTCATTAAGAGTGTTAACAGTAGGTAAAATGACATCAGTTACAATTCTAATTTTTTCAATATTTGTATTGATTATATTTACTATAATTCTATGCGCTTGATTTTGATCACCAATCATTATTGCATTCATAAATTTTTGCTGCACTTCAAGATAGTTAATCGGAAATTCAAAGTCTGTTACTCCAGTTTCTAGAAACCACACATTTACAGAGCCTACTTTTTTTTTCTTAATCAAACCTATTGTGTGCAAGACATCAAGATATTTCGTTATTGTAATTCTGTTAATCCCAATTTCGTTAGAAAGTTCAACTCCCGACAGACCAGTACCATTACTTTGTAAAACATCAATAATCTTACGTTTTACTTCCTCCAATGTGTACCGTCTGTACATGACCTCGTTAAGCCTCCGGTATAATAAAATCTTTCTTTATCACTTCTTTTAGACTTTCCTCATTCAATACTCAATATATTATTTCATAAAATATTTTAGCGACATCAGCAATTTTTAAGAGTATAGTAGTATCTGGTCGACATATCAATGTCACTAACGCTTTAATTTAGGTCATCGCTGACCAAAAAATTATAAATGTAGTGTGAAGAATGACAGCACGTACCATTGGCAAAAGAAAAAGTCGTTTTGGCATTTTCGGGTGGACTTGATACCTCGGTATGCGTTAGATATTTACAGATCTTGCATAAAGTCGATGTCATAACTTTAACAGTAGATTGTGGACAAAACGAAGATTTTGAAGCGGTTCGATTAAAAGCAAAGACAATAGGTGCCCTAAAACACGTCTACATTGACGCAAGGGAAGATTTTGCAACAGAATATGTAATTCCAAGCATCAAAGCAAACGGTTTGTATCAAGGTAAATATCCTTTGGCGACGGCTCTTGCTCGTCCTTTAATTGCAGCCAAGGCAACAGAACTCGCGGCTAAGGAGGGTGCTACTGCTATTGCACATGGCTGTACAGGAAAGGGCAATGATCAAATAAGATTTGATGTTACAATACACGCTCTGAATCCAAACTTGAAAATTATTGCTCCAATAAGGGACATGAATCTTACAAGAGATATTGAAGTGAAATTTGCCAAAGAGCAAAATATTCCTGTTAGCGACGAAGCAAAGAAATACAGCATAGATCTCAACCTTTGGGGAAGGGCTATAGAAGGAGGAAATATAGAAGACGCTTATTTCGAGCCACCAGAAGATGCATTTCAATTCATTAAGTTCAATAACACCGACGTCGGCTATATGGAAATAGAATTCAATAATGGTATTCCAATCTCAGTAGACGGAAACCAAATGCGGATTAGGGACTTGATACATTACGTCAACAATAAAGCTGGTTATTACGGAGTAGGAATAACTGACCACATAGAAGATAGAGTCGTCGGAATAAAATCAAGGGAAATCTACGAGGCCCCCGCCGCTATCTCCATACTCGAGTCGCACAAGGATCTAGAAAAGTTGGTCTTGACCAAACATGAACTCCGATTCAAACAAATCGTAGAAGAACAATGGAGCTGGCTAGTTTATTCTGGATTATGGCAAGATCCACTTCGTTCAGATCTGGATAGATTTATAGATGCCACTCAAAAAAGGGTTAGCGGAAAAGTAAAGTTAAAAATGCATAACGGATCTCTGAGAGTCGTAGGGCGAGAATCAAAACATTCTCTTTATAAAAATGATTTGGCTACTTATGCAAGGGGCTCTACCTTCGATCAAACGCATGCGCAGGGATTCATTGAGTTATGGGGATTACAAACCATAACTGCAAATTCAATAGCAACCACCACCATAGATAAAGCAGGCGAAAAGCTAAAATGAAAATAGAATGCCGAGATTCTTGTGCAGAAACTAATATTCAAGAAGGCACGGTAGCTGGCGGAATTTTATCATATCCAGATTATGGTGCTCATTTTGTGATCAGGTCGGCAGCAGCAACAACAACAACAAAAGATAAAGTAGTGGAATCCAAGCTTGCTAAAAATGTAGACAATGACAGGGAACAATAAATGGTGGAACTTTGCATAATCTATGATAAGGTACGTTTTGAAGAAAAAGCACTATATGATAAAGCCTTGAAGAAAGGGCTAAAGGCACAGATTGTTGATGCTAAAACAATTACGATAAATACAGAAAGTAACAGAAAAGACTTTCATCTAGGTGATGTGGTATTACAGAGAAGCATAAGCCATTACAGAGGACTGTACTTGACAGCATGTTTGGAATTTTTAGGTTTAAGAGTAATCAACAAATTCAAGGTTGGGGAAATCTGTGGTAATAAATTAATAACCTCCCTTACGCTTGCTAAACACAATATACCAACTCCTAAAACGCATCTTACATTTAGCGCAGAATCTGCAATGGAAGTAATTAATAAGATTGGATTTCCTCTTGTTTTAAAACCAATAGTTGGATCATGGGGAAGGGGGGTTTTTCCGCTCAGAGATGAAGAAGTAGCAAATATGATTGTAGAAATGAGAGAAGAAAATGATAGTCCTCTTGCACGTATATATTATGTCCAGGAAATGATTAAACGGCCACCACGGGACATTAGATGCATTGTGATAGGAGAAAAGGTTGTAGCTTCAATTTATCGATACTCTGCTGAAAATGAATGGAGAACAAACGTTGCGAGAGGAGGAAAAGCAGAAATTGCTCCAATCACAAAGGAACTCGAAGATATTGCTTTGAGGGCGGCAAGAGTTGTAGGAGGTGGCATTTTAGGAGTGGATTTGATGGAAGATGAAAAAAGAGGCCTGTTAGTTCATGAAGTAAATAATACCGTCGAGTTCCGAGGCGCCGCTAATGTTTCTGAGGCAGACATAGCAGGTGCTATCATAGACTATGCTACAAACATAGCAAAAAAATAATACCAATTCCGGTAGTTAGATCTATAATTCATATATAGAGAAATAGGCAAGAATGAGATTGACATGAACAACTTTCTTCATAACGATTAGAAAATTATAATAAAATTCATAAAGTGCACCATTGCCAGAGAAATTGAGAAATCATAGATATGAAGGTCGGAGTAGTGGGTGCATCTGGTTATGTTGGCGGAGAGCTTCTGAGATTACTTGTAGTACATCCAAAAGTTGAAGTCAGTATGGTAACTTCAAGGCAAAAGGCTGGAGAATATGTTCATCGTGTTCATCCAAGTCTGAAAGGATTCATTGATCTTACTTTTTCACCATTGGATATGGAAAAATTGGTAAACTCTTGTGATATTGTATTTACTTCAGTTCCTCACGGAAAATCGAACAAAATTGTTAATGAGCTTTATGGCAGGGGCATGAAGATCATAGACTTATCGGCAGATTTTCGTTTGAAGAATCCTAAAGATTATGTCAAATGGTATGGCTGGGAGCATCCTTTTCCCGAACTATTGTCAAAGTCTGTGTATGGAGTACCAGAATTACATAGAGAAGACATCAAGAAATCACAATTGGTTTCATGTCCTGGTTGCATGGCCGTCACTTCATTGCTTGCACTCAAACCGTTAATAGAAAATAATTTAATTGACACAGAGCATATAATAGTCGACAGTAAAATTGGCTCATCGGGCGCAGGTGTAAAAGCGAATGCGGGGACGCACCATGCGATGCGATACGGGGTAATCCGTCCATACAAACCAGCAAAGCATAGACATACAGGTGAAATTGAACAAGAATTAGGACTTGTCGCTAAGAAGACAATTAAAGTGGGTATGAGTCCTCACGCTGTTAATATTGTTAGAGGTATACTTACCACTAACCATACTTTTTTGAGAAAGCCGATGTCTGAGCTAGAACTCTGGAAAGTATACAGAAATTCCTACAGGGGTGAACCTTTCCTAAGATTGATTCGCGACAAAAAAGGACTATATAAATTTCCAGATCCTAAATTCCTAATTGGATCAAATTTCTGTGATATAGGATTTGATATTGATGAAGATAACCAGCGACTGGTGTCGCTTTCTGCATCTGACAACTTGATGAAAGGAGCCGCCGGATCTGCTATACAAAACATGAACGTACTCTATGGATTTGATGAGACTGAGGGTTTAAAGTATACTCCTCTGACTCCAGTATGATAGTACTCAAGATCGGTGGGAGTATAGTTGATGGCTTGCATTCAACTACCTTTCCAGATATCCGAACGATATTTGAAAACAACAAGTTAATTCTTGTACATGGTGGTGGGAAAGACGTAACCACTATAGCAAATAAACTTGGTAAAGAGCAAAAGTTCATTGTATCTCCTGGTGGTGTGAAGAGCAGATATACAGACAAGGAAACTGCTGAAATCTATACGATGGTTATGTCCGGGAAGATAAATAAGGCAATCGTAGGCATGCTTTTACGTGCGGGTATTAAGGCTGTTGGGATCTCGGGGATTGACGGAGGCATGTTGAAAGCAAAAAGAAAAGAGCAGTTAGTAATAATTAATGAAAAAGGAAGAAAAATGGTAATTGATGGAGGATATACCGGACGAATAAATTCAGTTGATCCATCTTTATTAAACATAGTAATAGAAAAAGGATATGTTCCTGTTGTTTCACCTATCGCGTTAAGTAATGAATTAGATTTTCTCAATGTAGATGGAGACAGAGCCGCTGCATATGTTGCAGGTGGAGTAAAAGCTCATTCAGTAATTTTTATGACAAATGTGAATGGTTTGATATTAGATGAAAAGTTAGTAACATATATGACATATGAACAAGCAAAAAAAGCGATACCAAAGATAGGTTTTGGTATGCAAAAGAAAGTATTTGCGTGTATCGAGGCATTGGAAATGGGTGTGAAGGAGGCCATAATTGCATCAGGACAGGTAGAGAATCCCATCTCTGCATCAATTTCGCATTATAATTGTACGGTGATTACTCCTAATTGAACGAAGAAGATCAATATCTTGCCAATCTATATCAGAGATTTCCAATTAACATAGCACGTGGTAAAGCTGCAAAAGTATGGGATACTTCTAGTATGGAATACATCGACTGCATGGCAGGTTATGGTGTCGCTCTTGTTGGGCATTGCAACGAGAGAGTTGTTCGTGCTATAAAGAATCAAGTAGAAAATCTTATTGTATGCCATATGTCTGTTTACAATGATACTAGACTAAAATTCCTTCAAAGGCTTGCTAGTATTGCCCCCGTAGGATTGAATAAAGTATTTTTTAGCAATAGTGGTGCAGAAGCAATAGAAGCTGCACTTAAGTTTTCTCGAAAATATAGCCAGAAGACAGGAATAATTGCTATGAAAGGAGGATATCATGGTAAAACGTTTGGAGCATTGTCCGTGACCCACCATGAGAAATACCGAAAATCATTTATGCCACTTTTAGAAGGTGTTAAATTTGCTCCTTACGCTGATCCGTCAAGAATAGAAGATATGATCGATAATAATATTGGAACTCTAATATTAGAGCCTATTCAAGGAGAAACAGGAATTATTGTACCACCAGATGGATTTATCCAACAAGTTCGAGAAATCTGTAATCGACACAATTTAGTGCTAATATTTGACGAGATTCAATCAGGTCTGGGAAGAACGGGTAAAATGTGGGCTGGACAAAATTGGTCCACAACGCCTGATATCATGTGTCTTGCGAAGGGAATCGCAGGCGGTATTCCAATGGGTCTAACATTTGCAAAACCAGAGATCATCAAAGCAATGAACATCGGGGAGCACTCTTCGACATTTGCAGGAAATCCTGTGGCATGTGCAGCGGGAACAGCAACTATCGAAGCTCTGACAGAAGACAAATTAGTTGAAAACGCTGCAAAAGTAGGTAAATACTTTAAAGAAGGCCTTCTGATGTTAAAAGAAAGTCATAAGATAATCAGAGAAGTTAGAGGTCTCGGTCTGATGCTTGCCGTCGAGTTGCGTTTCGATGTGAAAGATGTGCTTTTCGATGGAATAAAAAGTGGATTACTGATGCTATATTCAGGAAGGAACATAATCAGATTACTTCCTCCTTTGGTGATTGACGAAGACATTGTTTCCATCATTTTAAAAAAAATGGATGAATTATTCATGAAGGAGGAAAGAAGGAGAAATGTCTAATAATATTGATTCGATTGATGATAAGATTATAAGGATTTTACAAAGTGATTCTCGCAAATCATTTGTTGAAATTGCTGACGAAATAAGATTGTCAGAATCGGCGGTTAGAAGGCGCGTAAAGAACCTTATAGATAATGGTATAATTAAACGGTTTACAATTGAATTAGACGCCGGTAATAAAACAAGTGCCATAACTCTCATCTCAGTAAGTTCTACAGCAGATACGTCTATTGTATCCTCAGATCTAATGAAACTTAACGGAGTCGAAGTAATATATGAGATTACGGGTCAATATGATATCGCTGCAATAATTGCTGCTCCTACCATCGCAGAGATTAATCAGCATATTGATGAGGTACGTAAAATAGAAGGTGTATCAGACACTAACACGGTAATAATTCTAAAAACTATACGCTAATTTCTTGTATGTTATTGTTATTTTGTCTTAAAATTAGATATTTATCTGACCACTCGTCGATAAAAGGTAACAAAAACGTTGCATTCTGCTATTTTGATCGCGATAAAGTTTATATTTAAT
The DNA here is from genome assembly GCA_035264705.1 of Nitrososphaeraceae archaeon. GTDB lineage: Archaea > Thermoproteota > Nitrososphaeria > Nitrososphaerales > Nitrososphaeraceae > JAJNBK01. The sequence goes on from DATFPS010000320.1 coordinate 16,727, forward strand.
GCGAAAGGGGTTGTTTATTGTAACGAATGTCACTAAAATCAGATGATCCGAATCACTTTGCGCATTTCTATAATCATCAATCAGGGAACAATAAAAAAAAGATTAGAATTCTTGATTCTACGCTTAGAGAAGGAGAGCAGCATCCTGGAGTAGCTTTCACCATAAAGCAGAGAATTCAAATCGCATGGATGCTAGACTCTTTTGGTGTTGATCAAATAGAAATTAGCCCCATTGTATCGTCAGATCATTACCAGGCTACGAAAACTATTATAAAACAAGGTTTAAGGGCCGACATTTTGGCCCATGTTCGGGCAATAAAATCTGATGTAGATGTTGCCATCGATTCCGGGGCAACATGGATTGCTACATATATGGGTATTTCCGATATTCATTTGTCAGCGAAATTAAAAATTAACAGGGAAGATGCTAAGGCAAGAGCATTGGAAGTGGCTGACTACATCAAATCGCATGGATTAAAATCACGATTTACAATGGAAGACGCAAGTAGGACCGATCCGTCTTTTTTAATTGATATGTGCAAAGAGATGAACAAACGAGGGATTGAAAGAATTAGTATTCCAGATACTGTAGGGATTATGAGTCCCCAAGGAATGTATAATTTAGTCAAGATGGTTTATGATAATATAGATATATCAAAAAGTTCACTTGATGTTCATTGTCATAACGATGTTGGATTAGCGTTAGCAAATGCCCTAGCAGGATGCGAAGGAGGTGCCGACCAAATTCATACTACCATAGATGGATTAGGGGAACGCAATGGTATTCCTGCATTAGCTGAAACTGCGGTTGCACTCACTTTAATTTATAAATCAAGTAACGACTTTCGACTGCATATGCTAAAAGACTTATCGAAAACAATCTCGGAATATACTGATTTAGAAATCCCTGAATCAAAGCCGATCGTTGGAGAAAGTGCGTATACGCACAAAGCAGGCACTCATCTCGCGGCAATTCTAAGGAATCCATCAGCATATGAAATAATAGAACCTAAAATAGTAGGTAACAGACGTAAAATAGTATTTGGAGAACTGGCAGGAAAAAATGGGGCATCTTATTTATTGTCGTTACTAGGATTAGAAACAGGTCTGCATGAAGCAGAAACTATGGCTCGTGGCTTAAAAGAACTTCGTATGGGAGACATATTGGAATTATACTTAGACGATAGATTAGAGAGAAAGATACTTAATGATGCTTCTCCGAAAGTAAATACTAAGGAGTAAATAATAAAATGATCAAATGTCCAGAATGCGATGCTGAAATCAAAATTCCCTCTGACTCGATCGAAGGTGAAATCGTAACGTGTCCAGACTGCGGCGCAAGTTATGAATTACTAAAAGAAGATGAAGGATTTAACATAAAACCGGCCCAAGTAGTCGGCGAGGATTGGGGGCAGTGACAAAAGGCAAATCAATATCTTCTCTTACCATTCTTTATGACAACATTAGATGGGAAGAAAAGGCACTCTATGAAGCCGCTAAAAAGAAAGGAATTGAAATTAATAATGTTGACTGTAAGAATCTCTCGATTGATCTAAATAATAAAAATTCAAAATATTTGGATAAAATTATCATTCAGCGTACGGTTAGCTATTTTAAGAGTCTTCATTCGACTGCTGCGCTTGAAGGACTTGGAGCGCATATAATAAATTCACTCCGTACTGCTATTCTTTGTGGTAATAAGTTATTCGCTCATATGGAGCTTCAAAAGGCCGGAATCAGGACGCCTAATGCATTTACTGCATTTTCTGCAGAATCTGCTATATCTGCTCTAGACAGTATAGGTTATCCTGCCGTTATCAAGCCTACAATAGGAAGCTGGGGAAGATTAATTGCCCTTCTACGTGATACAGAGGCAGCCAAGGCCATAATAGAAGATCGCGAGCATATGTTTCCACTTTATCATGTATACTTCTTTGAAGAATTTGTCAAACGTCCACCAAGAGATATTAGGGCCATTGTAGTAGGTGATGCCGTCATTGCAGCCATTTATCGTTATTCCAGTCAAGGAGAATGGAAAACAAACATGGCCTTGGGAGGCTATGCCAAAAATTGTCCTATTACAAAGGAATTGGAAGATATCTGCATAAAAGCCACAAACGCAGTGGGTGGGAATATAGTCGGTGTTGACCTAATGGAAAGTGAAGAGACAGGATTAGTTGTTCATGAAGTTAACAATACAACTGAGTTTAAAAATACGGTTAGAGTGACTGGTATAGATGTTCCAGGATTAATCATTGACTATGCTTTAGAGCTGTCAAATTAGTATAGCATAGAAATTGGTTTCCTCCAATTATGCAGTTGAGTTCTTAAGGGAAGCTCTAGAACAATATACGCCATCAAGATCTGAAGCTTCATTAGCAAACCTCATAAAGGACAAGTGCGTTAACGAACTTGGGTTTGAACAAGTCCATATTGACAATGTAGGAAACATCATTGCTACTAAAGGTAATGGTGAACCTAAAATATTGCTTTGTGGTCATATGGATACCGTTCCAGGGCAGATTCCTGTCAGAATAGAAGATGGATTTCTTTATGGCCGTGGAGCATCTGATGCAAAGGCTCCGCTTATTTCCATGCTACTCGCTGCCGCAGAATTTCCAAAACAAACAGGCACAATAATTTTTGCTGGCGTTGTGGATGAGGAAGGAAATGCAACAGGAATAAAGCAGTTAGTGAAGGGCAAACTTTCGGTAGATTACGCAATTTTTGGGGAACCAAGTGGCATCGAGAACATAACGATCGCATATAAAGGCCGATTAGCAATCAGACTCACATGTGATGTTGGCAATAGTGCGCATGCAAGTGCTCCGTGGTTAGCTAAAAATTCAATTGAAGAAACATATGATTTTTGGAATGCAATCAAATCGGAGATAGAGATATTACAGGCAAAAGAAACCAGAGCAAATTCAGTAAGCTGTACTCTAACCGAAATAGCAGGCGGTTCAAGCCATAATGTTACACCTCAGACATGCAGGATAACGATAGATATCCGAATACCTACAAATACTACTTGTGGAAAGGTTCTTAAATTGTTAGATGGTGTTATTAATAAAGTTGCTATAGATAAAGGAATAAAAGCAGTTTACAGAATTGAAGATAATACAGAGCCCTTTGAAGCAGACCTTACTTCTCCCTTGGTTAGAGCCTTGTCACTTTCAATTCAAGATATCAAAAAAAAAAGACCAATTCTTTTAAGAAAGACTGGCACAGGAGATATGAATATACTAGGAAATGCATTGAAGATACCTGTTGTTACCTATGGGCCTGGAGAGCCCCATGCCTCCCATACGGCAAATGAAAGAGTTCAGATTCAAGAATATCTATCGAGTATAGATGTTTTTGTCAGAGCATTATTTCACATGTCTAGGTTTCATCACAACAAAAAATTAAATGACAGCAAAGCCAAAATATAGAGGTAATAAAACACACCTCTTGATATGCTATGGCTAATCGGAATAGGCGTTAATGGTTACAAAGGCATTAGCTTTCACACTTTGGATATCTTGAAAAAATGCGATATAATCTATTTCGAGCGGTTTACCAGTCCATTATACGATGACGATTTAATTAATTTGAATTCTTTGATTGGAGAGGGATACGATAACGAAAGGAAGAAGATGATACCTGCAGAACGATGGCTTGTAGAAGACGGAAACCAGATACTTGAACAAGCAAAAAATGCAAACGTAGCTCTGATAACTTATGGTGATCCGTTGATCGCAACAACCCTATCAGAATTGCAAGTGCGAGCGAGAAAAAACTTGATCAATGTCGATGTAGTACATTCTGCATCTGGCATTACTTCCTTAATCGGTGAAAGTGGTCTACATATGTATAAGTTTGGAAGAGCAGTTACAATGATGTTAGGATCGCATTCAGCTATTAGCGTATATAATGCAGTCTTTGATAATTTACTCTCTGGAAGTCACACTTTGATATTGACTGAATACAATAACAATGATAATAAATTTTTCTTCCTAGATCCCGTCCAAGTATTTAGAATGTTAATTGAGATTGAAAAGGATGTAAAATATAATGTTTTTTCTGGAGAAACATTTGTTATAGTTGCTTCAAGGATCGGCACCGAGCAGAAAAAAATAATATCAGGTAAAATTAAATCGCTGATCAGAATGACTTTTGATACTGGTCCCCATTCTATAATAATAACTGGGTCTCTCCATTTTACAGAGTCAGATGCCATACGTACTCTTACTATTAATGTAGATGAACCCATAGATAATTCGGAGAATATTCAAAAGATATCTGTTAATATGATTAAAAGTTATACGCCAAAAGCTAAGCAGGCTATAAAGCAAATGAGAGACATCATAATTCAAGAGAACAATCCATCACTAAATGAGGGATCGATTGAAGTACTTGATAATGCAGAATACTATGTTGATGACGCTGAGAGATTTCTAAGACAAGGCAAACATGAACTTGCTGTTTTAAGTATTGGTTACGCAGAGGGATTGATTGATGCACTTCGTTTTCAAAAAGGGATCAATCCATGGCCATAATAGCAAAATTTTGACGAATACGGAGTTGAAC
>DATFPS010000321.1:0-3068 GCA_035264705.1 Nitrososphaeraceae archaeon
TTAATTTTTTATAACTTTAGAATACTATCAAAACGATAGATCAATCAATGTTAATTATTAATTTTACGTCAAATTTAATACATAGTATATAGTGGTTATTATGAAAGTAATGGCTACACAGGCATATTGTGTTAAGTGTAAGACAAAAAGAGACATGAAAAACGAAAAGCAGGTAACTATGAAGAACGGTAGAGGAGCGATATCAGGAACATGTTCCGTCTGTGATACAAAGATGTTCAAGATTGGAGGAGGGGGAGATAAATCCTCTAAGGCCAAGGTTGCAATAAAGCAAGCCACAAAAAGTAAGAGCAAGAAAACTACTAAGAAAAAGAAGTAGTAGGGCAGTAGCTGCCTATTATTGGTCCCTCATTAGGTGGCTACTGGATTTTATTTTGATATTTCGTGATAATATCACATTCTAAGTAAGAATATCTTAGATATATTTATCATTTGTTGCTGCATGAGACAACCTAGTTGCAGAGACTATTTCCATTAACATGAGAACGTGAGAAGATGAGAACAGAAAGAGATTCAAGGATGACAAGGTACACTTATAACTCAACACGAACAAAACTCGTTATAAAGCTTTTAGCTCAATAATAGAATCTACCTTCCTACATCACTGACTATGTAAATGAAAAAAGAAATTTGACCAATCTTTACTTACTATCCAGATTAATCCAAATAGCGTGTTAGTTAAATAATGCAATCAACCATTTGGAGCAAAGATATGCCCCATAATATTTACTATTACGTTGATAGCATAGATAGTCCTAACTATCTGATCCTACGTATATGGATCTGAGTATAATGTTTGGAATAAGCAACACTGCTTCTTCAAATGGCTATACTATTATAATATTCCTTGTGATCATAAACGGAAAATAGGGGCAAATTTCTTTACTATAATTACTGTTGTAAATGCAGTAGTATCCGTAATACACCCTGTCTACGTTAAGCATAGGAAACTTACTCAACAACATCATATTATTTTAGTGTTTTTCATAGGTAATAAATTAGATTTTAGTAGATTAAAGTTAATATTTTCATAACTGGACGAAAGCGAATTAATTGCATGCATTTTGCAAAAAGACTATATGATCAATAAATTTATCATATTAAATATGAAAGCAGAGCAGTTCTCTAAAAACATACTGGAGCTTCATCCTACCATCAGATTTGCAGGAATAGTAGAAAAATCAGGTCATCTTTACGCCGGCAGTATGAGGCCAGGTATTGAAGAATATCTTAAAGGAAGAAACCCAGAAATAAGTTTTTCCCAGGCGGCATATATTGTCGATTTGAGAAATATGTTCTCAGCAGATCTAGGCAGATTGAATTCAGTTATTTATAGTTATAATAAAGTTAAAATGATCAGTATTCCTGTAAAAGAGCATATTCTCGTAATTTCAGCCGATAATGCAGAGAACACAGACCATCTTATGGATAACATTTTAAAATATATCAAATCAGTTGAATCACAATTATTGCTATATCCTCCATCTAATATAATAAATCCTGAAAAGAAACAGATACTGAGAAATCTTCATGAATCTGGCATCCCCGAGGATATGATTGCTGACCAGCTTGATCTAGATATCACTACCGTCAAATCACTAATTGAGGAAATAGGAAAGTAGTAAATTAGTTAATATATTAGTAATTTTTATATTAATTTCTAATGTTATTAATTTCTATAAATAATTACTAGAAGAAGCGTAATTTGCAATTACCAAGGTTTTATTGCGATATTATTAACTATATCATGTAATACTTGGATTTTAGACATTACATCCGTTACACTTAATGATAGCAAAGATTATGGTATTATGTCATATCTCATGGAGATTTCATTTCGTCTAAATCCATTTTTTTCGTAAAATGGTACATTTTTCTCAGAACATTCCAAGACGACTTTATAACAATTCTTTTCTTTTGCAAATGCTATAGCCGCAGATACTAAGGCTGAACCAACACCTATTCCTTTGTATTCTCTCCTTGTAACAACATCTTCGATATGCCCTGCTCTGCCACCGTCATGAATAAACTTTTGCTCAATTAATAAAGTAAGTGAACCTATTATCTGTCCATCATCATTTTTAACAGCTACAAAGATCTTATAAAGTGGATAGGATTTAATTTCTTGCAGAATTTTTTTAGCTTCATCGATATCGTCGCGGATTCTTCCTAGCGTAGCTAGATTTGATAGGGTTTGGAAGAAACCTTTCTGTAGATCTGCTTGTTGTATTTCGCGTATGACAAAATTGATTTTTTCCATATTTGGAATAGTTAAAATAATTCATCCGTCTATATTTATCATATGTATGTATTTATAAACAATCTTTAGTTAGCGTCAATTGGCTAATACCACAGACCTATTTTGATTATCAATCTAAGGTCAGATTTGCAGAGAAATTATTTCGTTTATCATACAATTAGCTACAAGCTGTTATTGATTTGAATAACCAATTAATATCTACAGCAAATTAGCAAAGATAAAGGCAGGCGTGAAAAAATAGCCTCCAATGATCTACTTTTTGCATAAGGGGATCTAAAAATGTCGATGTCGATGTTACCAATAGATGCATCCTGAATCTAATAATGCATATAATTACTATGATGATAGAAAAATGCAAGCACAAAGTGATTTAGGAAACACCCTAAAGGTGAACGTAATACTCAAGGATTGATTTGAAGAGCATCATTATTAAGCATGACGTGAGCTTAACGCCATCACTGTAGCATGGACAGCCATAAGATGACAGCTTAGACAATTACTTGTTGATTAACTTCCCACTTATCGTATTTCTAATTACCGCTATAATCCATAATTTTCCGAAATTCTCGCTAATTAAAATCCTTGCAGAAAATTGAAGGATTTGAGTGATGAATTAAAAGTGACGGTATGAGTTCATAATTTTTATTTCATTCTATGCTATTTCTTCTTCTTCCTCTGTGCCTCTTCTAACCTTAACTTTTTCGCTCTTTACTTCTTCTGTTACCGTACGAGTTTCTATAACTGGTTTCTTTCTAATAACAACTTCTTCCTTGACATACGGCTGCTTTGA
>DATFPS010000322.1:0-6231 GCA_035264705.1 Nitrososphaeraceae archaeon
CTCGCAGGCATACCAGGGTATGAAATAGTATTTACTAGTTTACAAGGACTAAAGACAATGCAAGTCTGGACAATAAAAGATGACAAAGCATATATCATTACATATGTTGCAAAAGAAGAAGACTACGAAAATGATTTGCAACTCGCACAGAAGATGATTGATTCATTTGAAATAACAAAATAGCAACAAAAAAACTCGAGTGATATTTTCGACAGAATTGCCTATGTAAAAGTATATGTTTCTTTAATTTCTTTCTAATAGATATTGGTATCTCATATAGGTGCTGTTAACTTAGCAACCCTCTAATACTAGAAACGTAATGAATTGCATTCTATCTTTATCCATATCGAGATACAGTATGAATAGTTTCAGCCAGTTCCAAACATGCTGTCTATTACAATTCTGTTTCGTACAGGGAAAATGATCGTCATCAAAACATTCTGTTCTATCTTTTTTATCTGTTGTACAAATCTTTCCATCAAGTTCTTAAGCCTAGTATCATAGACATGGTGTTTCAACCTGAGCCATTTACAAACATCATTATATACCATCTAGCACCATCTGTGTAAATGGGTTTTCTATTACCATATCTATTCCTTAACTGTCTGAAGAATTGATAACAAAAGACGAAAATAGTTCTTTCTCTTGAGAGATGCATATCATCAAACATGTGTTTAGGTTAGGTTCATAGGCAACTATCCATAACCAGTAATCTTGACCATCTATCCTTAGCAATATCTCGTCAACAAATATCTCCTTAATCATACTTCTGTGTGTGTTTTATGAATCTATCAGAGCACGATCAGAATATTTCTGAACCCACTTCTATATGGCTACATGGCTTCTTCTAATTATAGTTTCCAAACATTTAGCTGCTAGTCTAAAGGATCTGGAACTAAAATATAGGTATAAACCATAACTGATTATAGCTGGGTGTGTGTCCTATTGCATTCCATGTTGGGAATAGAATGCTAGGATATACCTAGCTATAGGTATTACCCTGAGAAGTTAAGAGCCTTATATACAAAAGAAATAATAAATAATAGTGATATTAATGAGTCTGAATCATGCATTAGCTGATGAAGCAGATGACGGCGGCATTTTTAATATCTTAAAACAAGACTATATTCAATTGACATTCTTTCATACAAACACACATACTGTAGAGTATTGTATCCTTATTGACGAGGTCTTTTATCGTATTCCATCCTAACATAATATTTTTTACTTTCTGCAAACCTTTTCTAAGAGATATTATAAAATTTTGATGTGATACTTCTATTTTCTTTCCATAGTATATAGTGTTGAGCAAGACTACCGTCTCTTCAACATAAATTTCATCATCATTGTCTATAGGCGTGTTTTATAGCTGCTGCAATAAGTTCGCTCTGGAATCCGGAAAGTCATTGGTAGGACTGATAATATACTGAGATCTGAACCTCAAATCAAGTTGCCTTCCTATCCATCAATATACAATTATTTTTATAATGTTTTATAACTTGTAGATACCAGGAAGAACAAAATAATTTATCACATAACTAAAATTATATTCTCTTTTCTTCATTTTTGTTGTTTGGAGAACCAAAAGGAATAACTACCATCTGCTATCTAGCAAGTTATCGCTAGTTTGGTAATTTTTTTTACATAATCAAGATATTTCATCATACATTTGTTACATCTATTTATCTACTATGCCAACAAAGAAATTATTGGAGTATTAAAAGAGAGAGTGAGATTGTGCATCAGAAAAACAGTAGGGTAGATGAACTATAATCATTCCTAGAAAACACAGCACTAGAGAAAATGAAAATAACAATAATAGCAATGAGATAAAAAAATTTATATCTGCAGAAAATAATAATAAAACCCTTATTGATAAAAATGAATATACAAAGATACTTTATGGAAGTAAAAATGCTACTAATGCACTTGTAGAATTTGTATCTAGAGCAAAACAGAAAATAGATTCTGTTGTAGATTCTACCGCACCGTCTGTCATTATTGAAGTTGAATCTATAAAAAAAGAAAGATTTGCTGATGCTAAAGATAGAAGTGTAAAGTTTAGGTATGTTACTGAAATTACAAAAGATAATATCTCTTACTGTAAAGAGATGTTAAAGTTTGCTGAGATTCGTCATTTAGATGGTGTTAAAGGCAACTTTGAAGTCAGTGATGAAAAAGAATATGTGGCTTCAACTAGACTCAATAAAGCAGAACCACTACGACAACTTATCTATAGCAATGTTAAGGAAATTGTAGAGCAGCAGCAATACATATTTGATAGCTTCTGGAATAAAGCAATACCATCTGAAGAAAAGATAAAAGAAATAATGTATGGCATTATGCCAGAAGTTACAGAAGTTATTCAAAGTCCTGAAGAGGCAGAAAGAAGAGAGTGGGATCTTTTAAGAAAAGCTACAAAAGAAGTATGCATAATATACTCTACAGCCAACGCGTTTCACCGCCAAGAATATGAAGGGACAATACAAGTTTTAGGTCAATTAGCAGACAAGGGTGTCAGGATCAAAATTCTTACTCCTACAGATAATTATATCAAAGAATCACTACATAACTTAAAACATAAACAACAAGAAAATATTGAATTTCGTAATATTGCATCTACATTAGGTATTAAAATCAAATCCTTGGTAGTTGATAGAAAGCATTCTTTGATTACGGAATTAAAAGATGATTCAAAAGAAAACACTAGTCCTCAAACAGCTATTGGATGGTCGGTATATTCTAATAGTCAGCCAACTGTTGTCTCTTATCTTTCAATATTTGAAACTCTCTGGAGGCAGACTGAGATATATCAAGAACTAGAGCAAGCTGACCGTATAAAGACTGAATTTATCAATGTAGCAGCACACGAGTTGAGAACACCTATTATGCCCATCATAGGATATGCAGAAATTCTAGAAGAAGAATTAGAAGATGACAGAAAAAGAGAAGGCGTCACGGCTATTCTTCGTAATGCGAAAAGATTACAACAACTTGCAGAGGCCATACTAGATGTTACGAGAATAGAAAGTAATACTTTGAAGATAGACAGAGAACAACTTAACCTAAATGATCTAATTTTAAATGCATTAGACGACATAGTAATAAACACTAAAGAAGAGGAATTGCAAGGTGGTTATAATAACAAAAGGAAAATATTATACAAATCTACGGAAGAAGAAATTATAATAGAAGGGGATAGAACAAGGCTGACTCAAGTGATCTCTAACATAATAAGTAATGCTCTTAAATTTACAAAAAAGGGGGAAGGTGAAAGTATCGTCGTCACTACACAAAAGAGCAAAGATAATAACAAAGAGATCATTATTAGTGTCAAAGACACTGGATCGGGTATAGATCCAGAGATTTTGCCAAGATTATTTTCAAAGTTTGCTTCAAAATCATCTAAGGGCACTGGTTTAGGATTGTTCATCTCAAAGAGCGTCATTGAAGATCATGGTGGGAAGATATGGGCTGAAAATAATGCTGATGGAAAGGGAGCCACATTTAGTTTTACCCTTCCAATTATGAACAAGTAACATAAAAGACTGACTATGGCTACAAATGAACTGTTGAGAAAAGAATATGCAGTAATATTACATGAACCGTAGCCCATTTATTTTAACTCTATCTTAATTGTTATCTCTGAACAGTCGTCGCTACTCACTCCGATAGTCTAAATAGTAGGCTATTCGTGAGTATATTTTGTGTTAAAAGCATAGGAAGTTTTGGAAGTTCAGTTTTGATTGTTATTATTATTGTTATTATTGATTTTGGCGTTGGACTTCTCTTCATTGTGTGTTACTAAAATCAATTCATTCTGATGGTTTCATGTATTATTTATGATCGGGATATCACGCATCAAGTAATAATAAGGACTAAAATATCAACGTACATCGTGCAATACGATTTTCGAGTATTCTGTAGGAAATAATTATTCCTATTTTTTAGTGGAATTTTATTACATCGTAATTCCGCTCTTCTAACTTCACAAATAAAAGATTAGCATCCTAATTTGTATATAGTCTTTGGCTATATTTGCCCTTCTTATGAAATAATACAGAAAGCTAGTTAACATTACTATTGCTACTACTCATGGAATATAGATTGTTATGGCATTCAAGATAGTTACTAACAGGATGATAAATATCAAAATTAGTATCTTCTTCTTTTAACTTCCAATGATTTGCTTCATATACTGCTTCAATTTCACACCGAGAAATATCTCCCGAGCTGCTCTCGACCCTGGTGGCCATAAGGCTACCGCCAAAGTTTGCATGACCTAAGCCAAGAACATGACCAAATTCATGTTTTGCTATCTGTTCGATTTGGTCGTCATTGAACCTAAACAGGAATGACTGCTCGGAAATAACAACATAAGATTTCGTTATAAATCCATCTCTATCGAAAAAGTTTTTTGTCATACCAGCCTTTTCATTTCCACTTTTCTTGAATCCTATCTCTATATCTGCATTATACCCATTTTGCGCTTCACGAAATCTCAATTCCTCTATTTTCCGATCCCATGCTGCTATCGCATTATAGACTGCGGACTTTAGTCTTTTTGATTCACTACCCTCTGCGTTATTGAATTTATTGTTGCCTCTTATCGTATAAGTAAGTTCTCCATCAGCAAGTTCTTCTCCCCAAGCACAGCATATAAGAATTGCATTCTGTTGTGTGAAATCTTCAAAGTTTACTCCGTAATCATCAAAGTGCGAATCATTTCTTCTATCATTATTACTTATGCCCGAAACTATTGTGACAAGGAAAACAGACATTACTATCGAAAGTATCATAAATGAGGTTCCTAAATACAAATAAAGATTCCTATTTTTAACTGACAGATATCGTCGACCCTTTTTGATATTATTTATCCAAACAATGTCTTATTGTTAGTATATAGTAATGATTTTAATCAAAATCAAACAAGTCACCAAGAAATCCTCTCTTTCCTCTTCGTCTTTTATAGTAATCATCATATCATATTCTCCTCTTCCATAATGATATTTCTGATAATGTGCATTTTCGTACCTGCTTTGTACATTGCTATTTTGTCTATCTCCCCTCGATCTAACCATACTCCTTTACACTGCGGACAGTAGTCAATATGGAGTTCGTATCTATGCGTTATTTGCATCTGAGCTGAACAAGTTGGACATTGCAACGATAATCTCACCTATACTAACATGGGATATAAGATTTAATTAAGTAGAACGTTTTCTATGTATTGCAAAGTAGTACTAGTAACTAGCTGTCTGCCTAACATATTGTACATCGTAATACAATGAAAACTTTTTGCTAATATATCCTAACCGTTTATTGAGTAGGAAGATGGATTTTACTACTGCTTTAGCAGACAATATTTATCCTCTAATGTGGATACTTTTCTCACTCTTTATAGGTATTGCTCTTGCTGTAGACATCGGACTATTAGATAAGATTAAGCAATTTAATAAGAAAATAGATAGTGGTAGATATAATAAGAATAAATATAGACTTACCCAAGACGTCAAAATATCATCAAGATCACTATCTAAAGGATTGCCGGTCCAACAAGGAAAAGAAGTGGAAGAAGAACAACGACAAGAACAAAAACAGACATTCAGAAGGGCTCTTATTTGGACTTTTTTGTGGATATCCCTTGCAGGTATTTTTGCCGGAATTGTATTTGTAACTTTGGGATCACATAAAGCTCTACTTTTTGTGACAGGTTATGTCATTGAAAAATCTCTTAGTCTTGATAATATGTTCGTATTCTTGCTCATATTTTCCTCACTGGCCTTACCGCATGTCTATCAACACAAAGTACTCATGGCAGGCATTTTAAGTGCTATTGCAATGAGAATAGGATTGATTCTTGCTGGTGTTTCTTTGCTTGAAAGTTTTCACTGGATGGTATACATTTTTGGAGGATTATTATTGTTTACAGGAATACGTATGCTTGTCCAGAAGAAGGAGAGATGCAACAAAATGAGCTTGAATATCGAAAAATAAAAAAGTATACAGGATATTTTACTTAGATAACAAAGCAAGCACATAAAGATTACGGGCGCCTTGTTCTATTACAAGTTGACTGAATCTAGAGAGTCCTTATTGAAATCACAAGAGCATTCTTGGAAAATGTTTAGAGGAAATGCGATGCGAACAGGGATAACTCGTTCCTCATTATCCAAGAAACCTTCACTTGCATGGCTAATTGAATTAGGACCAATGATAGCCTCTCCAGTT
>DATFPS010000323.1:0-2620 GCA_035264705.1 Nitrososphaeraceae archaeon
TGCGTTGCAATGAACGTCAATGACATTATATGCGTTGGAGCCCGGCCACTTGCCTTTATTGACTATATCGCAGTAAAGTCCTCAAACGAAAATCTCATAGATGAGATAGTCAAAGGTCTTGTTGAGGGAGCAAAACAATCTGAAATAGCAATAGTGGGCGGAGAAACAGCTATCTTGCCTGATCTAATTTCCGGACCCGGGAAAAATGCTTTTGACCTTGCGGGAATGGTATTAGGTATAACTTCTAAATCTCATCTAGTTTTAGGAGATAAAATTAAGGTAGGTGATGTAATTTTAGGAATAGAAAGTAGTGGTTTGCATTCGAATGGTTATTCATTAGCTCGCAAAATTTTGCTATCAAAATATTCACTAGAAGATAAGCCACAATATATAACACGCACTCTGGGTGAAGAATTGCTTATTCCAACTAGAATTTACGTCAGACCTATAATGGAGATCTTAGAAGGAGAAATTATAGATGTTGATGGCTTTGCTCATATTACAGGCGGTTCTTTTACAAAATTATCTCGTTTAAGTAAAAAGGTAAGATTTAACCTTAATCAATTACCTAATGCTCAAGGGATCTTCAAACAGATCAAAGTAGATGGTCATGTCAAGATAAAAGAAATGTATAAAACATTCAATATGGGTATAGGATTTTGTGTAATCATCCCAAAAGATTCAGTTGACCGGATCATGGCAATAGTTGAAAAACATAGGATGAAGTGTATGCAAATAGGAATAGTTGATCAGAGAGGAAAAGGAGAGGTGATCGCTCAGTTAGATGGAAGAAATGTAGAGTTATAAAACAATTTGTAAATAGGTTGATAGTAAATTGTCTCAGAAAGTGATGAGCAGTGTGAAAGGCTATACGCAAGGCTACTACTAAATAACTTTCTATAGAGATAGAATAATGAAATAATCAATAGCATAAACACTTCAATGCCACTACCCACTACAGCGTAAAGTTAGAGCCTTTTTCTTTCTTTAGAATTTCACTAATGCCTTATTCTTTGTATAAAAAATAGTTAGAAATTTATATTATTATAATATAATCATATATATATACTAAATATTTTTAAATATGTTCTTTCTCAGTATGGCTTTAATTACAAGTTGATCATATAGTTAAATATAATGTATACAATACTTCCGTGTCTATGGTTCAGGACAACTTTTTCTAGTGGATATTAAAAGATGGTATCCATTCGATTCTATCAAATGAGATGAGTCTGAAGTTGTGTACTGTGGGTTATACTGAAAATAAAAAATATATTACTAGCTAGATACAAAAACTAATATTCACTTCTGCTGGTCTTTCAAATAAATGCAAACACAATATGGTTTTACTTCGACTTCTACTTATGAACAGGCGTGCGAAACGATTGCTAAGGAAGTTCAAGAAAGGAATGATCTTTCAGCTAAAGCCATATTGAAAATTATAAGGAGTATATCCTCAAAATACCATCTCAATAAATTACCAAAAAATGAGGATATTATAAAATATCTTTCTGATGAAAGTCGATATCGCAACCTTTTGAGGGTAAGGCCAACAAAATCAGCTTCAGGAGTAATAGTAGTTGCGGTGATGCCAAAGCCATTTGGATGTCCACATGGAAGATGTGTCTATTGCCCTGGAGGAATTGAATATAATACACCGCCAAGCTATATAGGATCAGAACCAGTAACAAAAACAGCTCAAAAATTTGATTACGATCCTTATAATCAAGTTCAATCTAAGATTAATCAGCTATATTCTAAAGGACATAACCTTGGAAAGGTAGAAGTGGTAATAGTAGGTGGTACTTTTCCATTCATGCCCATAGACTATCAGAAACATTTTGTAAAATGTTGTTTTGATGCTCTAAATGGTAGTAGATCATCTTCTACTCTACAGGAAGCAATTAATGCTAATGAAAATGCATCCGTCAGATGTGTTGGCTTGACGGTTGAAACCAAACCTGATTACGGTAAGCAACAGCATATTGATTTAATGCTTGAGCTTGGAGTTACGCGCATAGAAATTGGTGTGCAGACATTACGCGAAGAAATTTATCATGCAATCAACCGCGGGCATTCCTTAGATGATGTTAGACAATCATTTCAAATCGCAAAAGACTCTGGTTACAAAATCGTTGCTCATATGATGCCAGGATTGCCTAATTCGTCAGTTGAAAAAGATATTGAGGATTTTCGTACATTATTTGAAGATCCAACATATAGACCAGATATGCTGAAGGTTTATCCCACCCTTGTGATTCAAGGCACGGGTTTACATAAATTGCATCAAGATGGAAGATACCAAGCATATTGCGATGATGATTTGATCGAGGTGTTAATTGCAGTTAAAAAAATGGTTCCGCCATGGGTTAGAATAATGAGAATTCAAAGAGAGATAGATTATAATGATATTATTGCAGGTCCTAAAAACGGAAACCTGCGACAAATATTATTGCAGAAATTAAACGAAAGGGGTCTGAAATGCCGTTGTATACGATGTAGAGAAGTAGGGTTACAAAGAAGACATCTATTAGATACAGAGATCAAAATGAATCGCATCGATTACTATGCATCCAAAGGGCACGAAGTTTTTCTGGCATTCGAAAGCCTTGATAAATCT
>DATFPS010000324.1:0-2623 GCA_035264705.1 Nitrososphaeraceae archaeon
GAGACCTTTTGTAAGATCTGAGACACATCAGTCAATTCTGTATTCATTTCAATTTCTATCTTCACAGCTCAAATCTAATTATACCTTATTTAAAGGTTAGATGGTGGTAGTTATGAACTTCAGTTGGTTTATATTAATACCATAGGTTGCCTTAATTGTGCTTACTAAAGAAAGATGGACAATAAAGACATTTTAATATGAGAAATTGTATTGTAAGTTTTCTAATATTTGGATTTCAAAATACTATAAACGTAAATTAAGACATAATGCCTTTGGCTAAAGAAGCAAGTGATTGACTTAGATACTTAGATACTCATGCATATGACTATAAGTTCTGACATAAAGTTACTATTAAAACATACACAGACTATTACAAAATTTTATATTTTGATTAATCCGAAAATTTGTAATGATAAGATGTGGATGTCGATGTATTAAATGCAAAAGTCAAAAGCTGGAGAGTTTCGCATTTATTGCTCCTGATGGCTTTGAAGATATACATCATACATGCTTGACATGTAGAACGCATTTTAATCATCTTGATGGTGAGATTTATAGCACTTGTCAAACATGTAACTTTTCATCTATCTAAAAAGGGAGACCTTCGCTGTAACCAGAAATCAAATATTAATTCTAGAAGATCACAACCTAACATAAAAATGATATAATCTATCTATCCAACATCTATTTTTTAATATTAAAATTATCAATTCTAAAACTTAAAGGATATTTACAAAAGAAGTTAGCAAAGTAAAACCCCTTGATTGTTCTAAATCCAGCGTATGAATTATTAAAACATACATGAGATCTATGTGTCAAATAAAATGTGTAAATCAATACAGAAAAGAAAGGGAATGATAGATCAAAAAGGATTTCTGATCCTTCTTCAAGAATTCCTAGGTTATAAAGTCAGATCTCATATAAAGATATTGCAATTGAAATTCATTCAATTATATGCTGATATAATTAGCTATGAAGCTATAGCAGTCCGATCCAAATGTAATTTAATAAATAAATACATCATGAGATTAGATTATTATCTCTGCTCTTGTGAATTATGATAACGAAGAAATATTTTAGAATACATATACTGGGGATGATCTTGTATTTAACATGTCTAAACAAAAGCGATATGGCAGCGAGAGGTATTTATCTTTCCATTTAGAGTATGAAGTACAATAATTGTATTGAGTAAAAACAAAGTATTAGAAGTAGTTAATGGCAGAAAAGGGCACAATAACAATTTCTTTATTAGTGGTATATCTTTATATCTACATTGACTAATGTCCAAATAAGGTTATTTTGTAAAAGCGACTCTAAAAAAGTACTAAACCTCATTTCCGATATTATAGTCAATGAATTTAAGTTTAGACTTGAGTTTGACCGTTTGGATTCTGATCTCATTTGCATAGAAGAACATTATAACAAAGCTGATGGAGGATGCTTTTGGGTTGCAGAAGAAGTCATCGACAAGCAAATCATAAGTACCACTGGAATAAGAAATTTGAAGCAATATGCATCTACTTGTGAATTAAAGCGAATGTATGTGGCAAAAGAGTATAGGCGTTTAGGAATAGGTCAAAAGTTGCTTGATACGGCAGTATACTTTGCTAAAAGAATTGGCTATTCAAGGATCGTTTTGGATAGCTCAAAATATTTAGAGGCTGCACGGACGCTGTATCTAAAGAATGGCTTTGTAGATATTGCAAGGTATAACGATAATCATAGAGCAAATATCTTTATGGAAAAAAGCTTGGATGATTGATAATTGCCTAATGTGTTTATTAATAATTATTTTGGTTCATTACTCGAACAGACTTTTTATCCTCTCCTCAATTTTGTATTCCTTGAAGAGAGATGGCTGAGCGGCGAACAGCTAAGTAATCGAATTACGGATTAACTTCTAAAAAAAGTAGATATGGCAGAAGAAGCATTAATCTTCTTTTGGTGGCTAATTCATGTCAGATACCATTGGCATACCCTGGGAAGTTTTACTTCAATAAGTCTGTGTCTCTATTATAATTATTTAGTCTGTGCAAAATAATATGTATAGAGATTAAATATTCACTATTTCTTGTACCTGTGGGATAACTATGATTCCGCCTGCACCTTTTGTCTTGTTATTGCTGATGTTCTTATAATATCCGCTATCTCTTGACTTAATTTTCTTCTATTATATTTTTACCATTGACCGCCTTTCTAAATATGGCATCTTAGTAGTACCTACTACTATACCATAACTGAGTTTGTATTTCTCACCTTTACGTATACCCTGAAATTCAGAGAAAATTGCTTGCATTCTGATAAAGTCTAAAACTGATAATAGTGAATCTGCTTTTTCAGTTGTTATAAATTATAGCAGTATCATTCTTATTCTTTTATATCCTAATCTAACATTGAATCCTAATCTAACATTGAAAATTTGCTTCTGCAATTGTCATAATGGTATTGCTTTAGACTGTTATACATTTAGATAATGTCGATGTCATAATGTCATTAGTGACAAATCTGTAGATATCTTTGAAATCATTATTCTAAATTTTAAATAATAATTTCAATGCTGCTAATGCGCTTTTCTCTTTATCTTTTATTTCTAGCATCACGTCAAAGTCAAATCTTTGTG
>DATFPS010000325.1:0-2206 GCA_035264705.1 Nitrososphaeraceae archaeon
CAAATACCTAGACCATTTATAAGAATTGAAGAAGGAGCAACTGGAACTGCTGATATTACTAATTCAGAGCTTGCTTATCTTGGATATGCTGCTCAGATAAAAGAAGATAATCATCATCGCAGGTCTGGCCTTGTCTACTATGGTGGTAATGGGAGTATAATCCGCGGCAATCACATGCATCATAACATGTTTGGTTTCTATTCTGCTGGTGTGGGTGGCCTAATACTTGAAGATAATAATGTTTATGATAACTACGTTTATGGTTTTGATCCTCATACTGGTACTCATGATATGATAATTCGAAACAACACGGTTCATGACAATGGTCATATAGGTATAATCTGTTCATTAGATTGCTATAATATCATAATAGAAAATAATAAAGTCTATAACAGCAGCGATGCCTCGATAATGTTTAGTAGAAATATGTATAATTCAGTTGCAAGAAATAACTATGTACATGATGAAACTCAATGCATATTTGTTTCGGAATCACATAACAATGAAATATATAATAATACAGTTTCTGATTGCAAGAATGGAATATATTTACAACATAATTCCTCTAATAACAAAATATACGATAACACTATCATAAATGCGACATCAAATGGCATCCTTGTCAATACAGGAGCATCTGATAATACGTTTAGTTCTAATACAGTAATCAATGCTACAGAATTTGGAATAAATGCCAGGAATTCTCTTTCACTTGGTAATACATTTGAGAGCAATAAGTTAATCAACTCTAAAATGCGAACAAAATAATACAATAATCATAAGATGCAAAGATTGGGAATAAGTTGTAGTTGTGATTGTAATGTTTTGCTTATGCATCTGCTTGGATACTCCAAAACCTTCATAATTTGAACGAAAGGAACAAGATCATTTTCTAATCTGACAAAGGAGT
The DNA here is from genome assembly GCA_035264705.1 of Nitrososphaeraceae archaeon. Taxonomy (GTDB): domain Archaea; phylum Thermoproteota; class Nitrososphaeria; order Nitrososphaerales; family Nitrososphaeraceae; genus JAJNBK01. The sequence continues at coordinate 911 of DATFPS010000325.1, forward strand.
GTAATGTTAGCCGAAGAATTAAATAATTACAAAATTTGCAAATATAACAACGTAGACTTCTGTTATTATTATTTGTAGTAGCGATATCCACGCTGCTACAACAGCCTCCTCATTAGCAATGACAAATTTTGGTATTCCATTAACTAGTAGTATATCAGCAGGGTTTACTATTGGATTTATGAAAGGATGATAGGAGAGAGTAATCCAAACTGAGAAGTTTTAGTGTACGCACTCAATATTTGTGTAAATAGTCAGACGGTAACGTATTGATAAGACAAGACATCTTTTACTTTCTCTTCTGCTACCTGCTTTATTTTATCAAGATAGCCTTCATTATTGCTCTTAAATCCTGTAACAAGTGCATCGAGTCTTATCTTTTCATTGTGGAGATTTTCTATCTCTCTTCTTTCTCTACCACAAGACATACGATAAGAATTCAAGATATTAGTTGTTGATGCTATTTGATTGTTCAATTGGTATAGATTTCTCTCTAGTGTATGTTTTCGAAATTGCAGGGCACTTATCTCGTTTCTTAGGCTTTTAAATCGCTCTTCAATAGATGGTAAATCATTGTTAGCAATTGCAAGAGAGTCAACAACTTGCTTAGGACCCATACCTTTGGCCTTGACTAATTTGTATAACTTTAGAAATGGTGCAATATCACCGTTAGTCTCTTCATAAACCATATTCAGATTGTGTAGTTGTTTTAGATTCCAATACTCTTTGTAGAATTTAATTGCTTTCTACTCTCTAAGGTTTAATGCAATGGCTACTTCTAACGGAGTCTTTCTATCAGAAAAGAGTTTGTAGGCTTGGGCTGATAGAGATAGTTGTTGCTGTTCCTGTTGTTTGTTTTCCTCAGCATCATTATTATCTTGTTGTTTTATTCCTTCTTTGTCCTTCTCTTTAATTACCTTATTCAAAATAATTCCTATATCTCTAAATGACATTCTAACCTCTTTTGCTATCTCACGTATGGTTTTACCTTCATTGTAAAGCTTTAAGACAAGTCTCTGTCTTTCATGTCTGGATATTATCGACATCTTCTTACTATATCTTATTATATTGACAGATGCTTAAAGCTGTTGTTACCACTTGCTACCAAATTTGTTACCGTTGTTACTACTTCATTATCACTGTTATCATCTGTTTTCAACTGTTACCACTACATGGTATTTGAATTCAGAGTATCTTGTAATAATGCTGTCATCGTATATGTACTAAATATAGCTAGTAGATTTCCTTTGAGATTAACATTCGACATAATGCACATTATTAGTTTTCTTCTTACACATA
>DATFPS010000326.1:0-2533 GCA_035264705.1 Nitrososphaeraceae archaeon
CTCCGAGCTACAACAGCTTCTGATGCTCCTCCGCCGACTAATGCATATGGATATTCAACAACATCTTTAACCGCCATTATTGCGTCATGTACAGATCTTTCAGCTTCGTCGACTACTCTTTGTGAACCACCCCTTATGAGAATGGATATGGCTTTTGGATTTTTGCGTCCTTCAACAAATACCCATTTGTCTGTTTCAACTTTGCGTTCTTCTACAAGATCTGCAGAACCCAAATCAATTGCACTTAACTCTTCAATATTTGTTATAATCCTAGCTCCAGTAGCTTTTGATATCTTTGATATATCGCTTTCCTTGATCCTTCTTACCGCTATAATTCCTGCTTTAGCAAGATAGTGTTGTGCTATATCGTCTATCCCTTTCTGGCACAATACTACATTTGCTCCAGCCGAAGAGATCTTATCAACCATTGATTTGAGCAATTTATTTTCTTCGTCTAGAAATAGTTGCATTTGTTGTGGCGAATTAATATTTAATTTAGCATCAAATTCCGTTTTTTCAATCTCAAGTGCGGAATTTACAAGAGCAATTTTTGCATTTTCTATTCTCTTTGGCATTCCTCCATGAAGAACTTCCTTGTCTAAGACCACTCCATGTACAATTCTGCTGTCATTTATTGAACCACCAGCTTTCTTTTCTATCTTAATATTGTCCATATCAACTATAATCTTTTTATTACCATTACCAATGCTGAATTTCTCAGTTACTGCTGCAACGGAATCAACCACAATACTGGATAAATGTTGTGAGCTACCAGAAACAATTTTAGACGCCATTGATGTTTGTGCTATTTTAGTTAAGAAATCCTTGTCTTCTGGATTTACCTTAACTGCAAGATCCCTAAGAGTATCAATAGCCTTTTGCGATGCTTTCTTAAATCCTTCTACTATAACAGTTGGATGTACACTCTTAGTAATGAGTTCTTCAGCTTTTTCTATTAATGCACCAGCGACGACAACTGCAGATGTTGTCCCGTCTCCTACTTCATTATCTACAGATTTGGCAAGTTCTACTATCATTTTGGCTGCTGGATGCTCTATTTCAATTTCCTTCAAAACGGTTGCGCCGTCATTTGTAATTGTTACATCTCCAATCGGACTAACAATCATCTTGTCCATTCCTCTAGGGCCCAAACTTGTGCGAACTACTTCAGCTACAGTTTTTGCAGCAGTAATATTATTTTTTTGTGCTCTATCACCTTTGGTTTCAGAAGTTCCTTCTTTTAAAAGAAGGAGAGGTACTTGAGGAGTTTGTTCTTGTTGTTGTAGAGACATATCTCCTATTACTCACCCACAATAGTAACTAAGTGTGTTTAACCATTTTATATGTTTTTCTCATTGACATTTCCTTGATTAGGAAGACTTTGATATTTCAAAAAATTAAATTGAAAGATTTGCCTCTATATATCTACCTTGATTCCATTGTATAATTTATTTAGCTACATACATTATGTGAGTAACGCACATATATATGAAAATTAGAATTATTATATTTTAGATAATTAATGAGGTGATATTAATGGTATCAGGAAAATATTTCAATAAAGGCGTGATGGCGTTAGATGCTCCACATATAGGACATGTTGTAAGAGAAACAGATGATAAGATAGTGGTGTTTGGTGGATGGAGTGAAAGATATGATATACCAATATCAGAGATACAGACTACTGGAAGAAATGTACTGATAGGCCTTAACTTTCATGATATTGCAAGGATGTACAAAGTAGATCGTGATGCACCGCTGCCTACAATTGGACCAATAAATCCATGGACTTTCGAAAAGGATGTAGACCTTGCAACTTATGAAGGCAAATATCCAAAATCGCTTTTCAATAAAGGAGTTAGAGCGAAAAATGAAGACCATGTTGGAGATGTGATGAAAGAAACGGATGATAAGAATGTGGTGTTTGATGATTATAATTACAGATATGATATTCCTAAATCGGAGATAATAGCAGTCGGTAGAAATGTAATTGTGGATATGGACTTTCCTGAGATATTCAAATATAAAGTGGATATAGACGCACCCTTGCCTACAGGAGAACCAGTAGAGAAATTAGTAGAATAGGAACATAAAGTATCAGAAGCAACACAAGCAACAATAATTTCTTAATACTGTCTAAAAGTAACCAGCTAAATTTACAAATTTTTTTCCTTTCTATATAATTCAATGTTTTAGACACACTTAGTGTAAAACCATAGAAGTACACCGTATGGCCAAATATTAGCTTTTTTTAGGATTGCATTGTGTATGATTATAATACCTAATAACTACAAAAGAACAACTTCTAATATATTCTAGAGTATTAATCACTATATGTGAGTAAGAGATATATATTTCATTATGTAATATCTATTACTAGGTGATACAAGAGTATGGCTGATTGGGATATTCAACCATCTGATGATTGGCTCAGAAGATTCTTTTCGGGAATTCCGTTCCTCTCTAGTACAGGAGGTATTGCAGGCCGGTTAAATGACATGCCTAGACAATTCGACGAAATGAGAAGAGAAAT
>DATFPS010000327.1:0-4310 GCA_035264705.1 Nitrososphaeraceae archaeon
TTTGCTGATTCTTCTTTTGAATCCTGGTGGTCACTATCATCAACTGAAAAATGCTTGTCTTTATTCCTATTTGTTGCTTCATTATTAATGCTCATTATTATCTTCCTATGATAATCTATAGTCTACTTTATATTTAGATAAGATGGTGGCTGCACTTGAAGAAATGCTATCACTGTTGACTCAAATAATATATATAACCCAGACAAAAATGGATTGGCCTAAAATAGATACAACTGTGTTGCTCTAGAGATAGATTCAAAGTATCGATATACTGCATGTGTCTATTGTTTAGAATGCTTTAACAAATCATTAATTGTCTTATATTTTCAACTCTTTAGCGTGAATAAAAATGTCTGCACGATCACTCTCTAGTGGGATATATATATGACTATATATATAATTAGATACCAGAAACCCTTACCTCGCGATAAGCTTTCAATGCAATTGGCTTGGCTAGCAGATGTTCTATTTTTGGAAAAAGATCCTTCATATGTTGTTGTTTAAAATGATTTTCTATACTTTCCTTATCAATCCAAATCTCATCAAACAATATTTCATCAAGATTATCTACTGAAAAATGTGGTACAAAAGCTATATTTCCTTCTTCTCTCCGTGTTGGTTCTACAATGGTATTAAAAAGAATATTCATTAGTTGTTGACCGTGATCTTTCTTAGCTTCAACAAATGCCAAATACCTTATTGACTTTTCTGTCCTATTTTTGAACTTGGCTAAATCAGTTGTCTCAATCATGGAGATTACATAAAAGTCAGTTATTATTAACCATGTCTTTTTCAGTGAATTGAGTATCTATCAATTTCTTACTGTTACTCTATCAGTTCTGATATAGATATACTAAGCCTTTTACTATTACTATAATAAACTCAATAGAGATCTTCATTGTCATAATTACAGGACAATAGTGCTTCACTAGGCGCCCATTCTTGAAGAATCTTCATTAATACTATTTTCCTTTTTCATTTTATATTTTGTTCTGCATGATCTAATGTTGTCTTGCTTCCATAGATTTACTGCTTGTTTGAATATACTTTTAAGAAGTAATTCTCGTAATTTTATTTCAGTGTCATTCTATTTATCTTAATATTTCTTCAGTATACTGGCTAGATGATCACCTACTCCACTAATTCTCTAAGTATTCTCTACATACAAATTGTCTTCAATTCTTGTTATTTTGGTAAAAGTTATTAGATCGGATTTTTATTATTAGTCAGCATTTTCAATATAAAGCCTATTTCCTATTTTGTAATGGATTTCATCTATATAGTAGGCTGTATCCATTACAGGGGATGAGAGGTTTGCTCCACATACAGGTACTCCTTCTGTCTTTTCAATTTCTTTAAGATCTTCTTCAAGCAGAATGCTCATATTAATAATTATATGTATATGCTAATATAAAAGAATTATAATGAATTTTGTTGATGACATATTATAATAACTTATAGGGAATAGTTTGCATCATATAAAATATATATAATTATTCATTAAATATTATGTTTTATGGATACCATACATTACGCTTATAATATTAACTAGAGAAAAACTATTACTTTCCGTCGACAATATATTGATGGAATGAGGGTTCTCTTAACAAACATTTGACATAATTATCTTTTGCCATCTCTTATATTGATGACAACAGATTTACACTATCAGACAATTACAATTGTCAAATACAATATATTGGTATATTTAGGATGATAAAGATACATGCCTATCCAACTAGATAACCCTGATGTCTCTATTCTAAATGTATTGTTAAAAGATGGTTGCAAATCATTTTGTGAAATCTCATGTAAAATTGGCATACTATACCCTACAATCAAGGCAAGATTTAACAGACTTGTCAATGTTGAATTTACAAAAGCACTAAGCCCTATTTTTGATGTTAAAAATAGATAATAGTTCCTCTGCCAAATCAAAATTAATGACAATAAGGGAGCTCGATAGAAGAAGAACATTAAAAAAACAACTACGATATATAAAATCCAAAATTAAAAAAGGTAATAGGATCAAGTTCAACTGCAATTTCTGTCAAGCCACCATACTAGGTATCCACAATTGTTAAAATTTGGAAGCTATGAAAGATTTTTCTATTGTGTTGCCTATAGATCTGATTACAAGAAAAAATATGGTGCAAGAACAGAGGTTATTAAAAAAAGACACATAGAGGAAAGACACGTGTCTTCCGCATAGGTATAATCAACATATTTTATATCCATTATAGGAGAGACCAGTTTTCTGCTGCTGTAATACCTATATTTGTAAGTATATTATTCAAACTGACTTTTGCAGCTTGCAAAACATAGAGTAAATAATGTTATTATTAATGAATTATGCTCACGCGATAATAGTGACGATAAGAGTCGCTTTTTCCAAACAAGTATCAATATAGTTCCTCCTGAATGTATTCTCTCTATAATTTATAGATAGAGAGAAGAAATGAAATGAAGTTGAGAATATGATCGCTAGGTACACACGTTAGTAAATAATTGTATATCTATTCTAAATCTTATCCATCACTATCTTCCAAATAAAGAGTCACATATTTCCTTGCTTGCCATCTTTACACATTCATCATAAAGATTACCAAACAAGCCATCGTTATCTGGTGGTTGTGATGGTGGTGATGGTGGCGCCGGCAATGGTTCGTTTGGTTGTGGTGGTGCTTCTGGATTAGCAAATTCAGGTAAAGTGGACATTGCAGCAAGTGTTACAGGAATTTGCTGTAATTGTCCATCTCTAAGTACTGTTAGCTGTACAGTATCACCTACTTTCTTTTGCGTATTAAGATAAGTAAGTATATCATTTATTGTTCTAACGGTCTTGTTATCTATTTCTAATATTACATCTCCTCCAAGTTCTATTTCTGTCCCATTGATGTTGGAAATTATGTACCCTCCATGAATTCCAGCTTTATCTGAAGGACCCCCCTTAATAACGTCAGTTACAAGAAAACCTCTTGCTTCTTCCGAGCCTATTGCTTCTGCAATTTCTGGTGTTACATCAATACCCAGAATACCAAGTGAAGGTTGGTCGGGAGACTGCGATAGTTGTCGCGGTTGTTGCTCCTGCAAAGCAGTTGGTCTTGCATCAAGTGTTACAGGAATTTGCTGTAATTGTCCATCTCTAAGTACTGTTAGCTGTACAGTATCACCTACTTGCTTCTCCCTTTCTAAATATGTGAGTATATCATCAATCTTTCTAACCGTTTTATTATCTATTTCTAATATTACATCTCCTCCAAGTTCTATTTCTCTTCCGTTTATATCAGCAAGTAAACCTCCGCCTTGTATGCCTGCTTTATCAGCAGGACCTTCGGCAGTAACAGCAGTTACAAGAAAACCTCTTGCTTCTTGCAAGCCCATTGCTTCTGCAATCTCTGGTGTAATATCAAGTCCTGTGATACCAATATAAGGATGCGTATAAGATCCTGTTGTAATTAGAGAAGGCACAACTTTTTTTATCATATTAGATGGGATTGCAAATCCAACTCCAGAATATGATCCAGTATTAGAGAAAATTGCTGTGTTTATCCCTACCACTTCTCCTCTCATATTCAGCAAAGGTCCACCTGAATTTCCAGGGTTAATTGCTGCGTCTGTCTGAATTATATCGGGAATAGAAAATGCAGGAGAAGCAGGCAGCGATGGTACATCTAGTTCTGGTATTGTCGGATCTTGTGGTGGTACTGATGATGGAAGGCTCCTTCCAAGACCACTAATTATGCCTTCAGTTATTGAACCTGACAGACCAAATGGATTTCCAACTGCTGCAACAGGTTGTCCTATCTTCAAAGTAGAAGAATTTCCAAGAGGTAATGGTACAAGTTTGTCTTTAGGTACATCTTCTTCTACTTTTAAAACTGCCAAGTCTGCATATGGATCAGATCCTACCAATCTGGCATCATAAACGGTACCGTCAAGAAAAGTGATATCTAGATCTCCACTTCCGCCAGCAACCACATGATTATTGGTGATAATATGTCCCTCCTTATCATAAACAAAACCAGAGCCCAGCCTAGGACCAAGAAGACCAGGAGTACTTGGGTCGGTAACTTGTAATACTGAGCTCTGAACTCTTGTAAATAATTCTGAGAAGTTAAGACGTATGTTGTCAGGGATAATAACACTATCAGTATTATTCTCAAATGTCTGAGCTTGTGCTGATGAGTTGAGGAGAAAGTGGTAGTCACCAAATAGCATAATTGATAATGTAATTGTCAATAAGACAATTGATAATGCCGATGATATAACATGGCTGTTGGTTTTTCTTATAGATACCGTATCCATAA
>DATFPS010000328.1:0-6613 GCA_035264705.1 Nitrososphaeraceae archaeon
CCATTAATGAACCTAGTACAGGATCCAACAGCAAATGTAGTTCCGAAATTTGAGATATCAAAGCAATCTATTACATATGGCATAGTCGGTAATTGAAGAATTTTCTTTAGTTCTACTATAGAAGGATCATAGTTATTTCCAGCGTAGAGATTAATATTGCGTATAACTAGCTCCATTAACTCCCTTTTTTCTTTCATTGGGAATTGAGAAGAAATCGGAATAATACTCACCTTACGCTCAGCGAGTTTTTCCAATAACTCTTCTAAAGATTGCTTTGACTCGGGTTCTTCGTTCACGTATATAAATCTCGGAATTACTGGGACTGTTGAATAATACTGTGATATGAAGGTAGAAATAGAATTGTCTCCAACCAATTCAAATTCAAATCGTTTCCGATCACTGATAACGCCGCGCGTTCTCCGTAAAGTCATTATATTTGCTATACCTTTTTCCTCCTCCTTCACTATTCCAATATATTCTTCGTCAGAATTGCCATTTACGGCTTTTTCCATTTTCTGTTTTACACGCAAATTGTTCAATCTATGCAGTGTATCGCGAATTTCCATTGCCTTTTCGTACTGTTGAAGCTCTGATGCTTGCTTCATCTTATATTCCATTTCATTTATAAAATTATCAATGCTGCTTTTTCCTTCTAATATTCTCTGTAATGCAATAACATTTCTCATATATTCTGTTCTAGCCATATCATTAATGCAAGGCGCGTCACAATTCTTAATGAAATATTCTAAACATGGTTTCTTCGGCAGTTTGTCGCAGATTCTAATCTTGAATAATTTTCTTAAAAGCCCTACAGTAAGAAACTTTGAACTGCCTCTTACGAAAGGACCATATATTTTGCCCTTTGGTCCATGAAATTCTCCATTTCTATTGCGTCTTGCCACAAGCAGGCGGGGAAAAATTTCATCCGTGATTTTCAGATATGTATAACGCTGTTGATCCTTTAGTTCAATATTAAATAGCGGTCTAAACCTTTTAATCAAATTAGATTCCAGCAAGAACGCTTCGATCTCATTATCGGTTAGTACAAATTCAATATCTGCAATATTACTTATAAGATGAGCGGTTTTCCAGTTGTTCTTGGTATTATTATTATTATTTTTTGAAAGTGAAAAATAAGATTTAAGTCGCTTACGTATATTTTTCGCTTTTCCAATGTAAATTATTTTCCCTTCTTTATTTTTCATTAAATACACACCAGGATCCTGAGGGATTTGCTTTCCTATGATAGAAGAGACGTCTACTATAGGAGGTGATGATGATGATGATGATGTGATTATGATGCACCCCTCTGAATGATTTGATCAATTGCTAACTTGTATTGTAGATATTTTCCAGTATAGCTTTCTTTATTTTCTGCAACTTCATGAGGTGGTCCCGTAGCAACTATCTTGCCACCACCTTCTCCGCCTTCCGGGCCAAGATCTATAATCCAATCGGCACTTATGATTACATCTAGATTATGTTCAATAACTATTATAGTATTTCCAAGATCTTCTAGTCTTTTTAAAACATGCAACAATTTGCTAACATCTGCAAAATGAAGCCCTGTTGTTGGCTCATCTAGGATGTATACTGTTTTACCAGTATCTCTTTTTGAGAGCTCCGCAGCAAGTTTAATTCTCTGTGCTTCACCGCCAGACAATGTAGTAGCAGGTTGGCCAAGTCGTATGTATCCAAGTCCTACATCCTTCAGAGTTCGGAGCTTCTTTTCAATAATTGAGATATTTTCAAAGAATTCTGATGCTTCGTCGACTGTCATATTCAGTATGTCTGAAATTGTCTTTTCCTTGTACTTTACAGAGAGCGTTTCAGAATTATACCGTTTTCCTTTGCATTCATCACATGTTACATAGACATCAGGTAAAAATTGCATTTCGATTTTTCTGACGCCACCACCTTGACATGCTTCGCATCTTCCATGTGAAACATTAAATGAAAATCTCCCAGATGTATATCCCATTTCTTTTGCTTGTGAAGTCTTTGCAAATAGTTCCCTAATTGGCGTAAAAGCGTTAACATAAGTAGCTGCATTTGATCTTGGAGTACGACCAATTGGTGATTGATCGATTCCTATGACTTTATCTACATATTCCATGCCCGCTAAATTTCTGTGTTTACCAGGCTTTTCTTTAGTGTTGTAAATATGAGCCGCGAGCGCTTTAAATAATATATCATTTACTAATGTTGATTTACCAGAGCCAGAAACTCCTGTCACGACTGTCATGCAACCAATAGGAAATTGTACATCAATTGATTTCAGATTATTTTCCTGTGCTTCGTAAATAGTTAGCCACTGTTGTGGTATTTTTCTCTCTTGCTTTGGATAGGATACAAGTAGGTCACCTCTGAGGAAAGCTCCTGTAACAGAGTTCTTATTATCTAGAATGTTTTCTAATAGACCATAAGCAGTAATTTCTCCGCCGCGCATGCCTGCACCCGGCCCAATATCAATGATCCAGTCAGCATTACGGATTACTTCTTCATCGTGTTCAACTACAAGCAGCGTATTGTCAAGATCACGTAATTTTTTTAAAGTATCAATCAATTTAGCATTGTCTCTCTGATGCAGACCTATAGTAGGTTCATCAAGGACATATAAAACTCCAGTTAAGTTCGAACCGACCTGGGTTGCTAATCTGATTCTCTGTGATTCTCCACCGGAAAGTGTGGCTGTAACCCTATTCAATGACAAATAGTTCAATCCAACATTATTCAAGAATTCAAGCCTTGAAATAATTTCTTTTAGTATGGTTCTTGCAATATATCTTTCAGTTTCTGAAAGTTGTATGGTTCTAAAAAATCGATAACAGTTATCAATAGAAAGATCGCAGATGTCCATTATTGACTTTTCCTGTATCTTGACTGAAAGTGCTTCTCTACGCAATCTTCTACCTAGACAACTATCGCAGGTACGCTCGCGCATGAACTGCATGATCTCGTCACGCTTTGATTCTGATTCAGTTTGCTTATATAAGCGCTCCAAGTTTGGAATTACGCCTTCAAAGGATCCTCTAAATTCCCATCTGCTAGATGAATATTTTCCTTCGTGTTTATAATGAATCTTATCATCTGTTCCATATAAAATGACTCTGACCTGCTCTTCTGTCATCTTTGAGATAGGCATATAAAGATTAAATCCAAAATGTTTGCCTACGTCTCTGAGCATTTCAGAGCGGAAACTAGCGAAGTAGCCAGACCAAGGTTTTACAGCTCCATCCAATATGCTTTTTGACTTGTCTGGAATAATTAGTTCAGGGTCGAATTCGATTTTTATCCCAAGTCCATTGCAGTCTTTGCATGCACCGAAGGGAGAATTAAATGAAAATGAGCGCGGTTCTAAATCGCCTAGACTAATACCGCAATACGGGCATGCGTTACGTTGGGAGTATAAAATATCTTCACCATCTATTGAGGCGATCACAATACCATTTCCTATCTTAAGGGCGGACTGGACGGATTCAAATAATCTGCTTTTTTCCTCAGTCATGACCTTTAATCTGTCAACGATGACTTCAATAGTATGTTTTTTTTGTCTGTCTAGTCTAGGATATTTTGATTTTTGTTCTTGTTCTTCATCATCATCTTCGAGATTGGTTATCGCACCATCTAATCGAATCCTGGAAAAGCCATCTTGTTTTAATTCATTAAATAATTTTTCGTATGTACCTTTCTTTGCTGAAATGATTGGGGCAAGAATCATAATTGAGCTGTTCTTCTTCTTTTGAGCTGATTTCCATATCGATTCTGTAATAGAATCTGAAGATTGACTTGTAATTGTTCTATTGCATTCAGGACAATTAGGTATTCCTATTCTGGCATATAGTAGTCGTAGATAATCATAGATCTCTGTTACCGTTCCGACCGTAGAACGTGGATTCTTGCTGGTAGTCTTCTGTTGTATTGATATTGCTGGAGATAAACCATCTATAGAATCAACATCTGGTTTGTCCATTAACTCCAAAAATTGTCTTGCATATGCTGATAAGGACTCTACATAGCGCCTTTGTCCTTCTGCGTAAATAGTATCAAATGCAAGTGTAGATTTTCCTGAGCCTGATAGTCCTGTAATTACAATGAGTTTGTTTTTTGGAATTTCTAGATTGATATTTTTTAGGTTGTGCTGTCTTGCACCTTTTATAACTATTTTATCATGCATATTCATGAAACCTCTACATGTATTCGTTCTTCTAACATATTCTTTATCTTTGTCAGTTTTTCTCTAAATTCAATAGCTTTTTCGAAATCTAATTCTTCAGCAAATTTTATCATTGTTGCTTCTGTCTCTATTGCAAGTTTTAGCAGGTCTGATCGAGCGATAGATTTTGTAAGTGTTTTGAAGTCTATGTCTGATTTTGTTGTTGTTGCTTTATCTGGAATGGCTTTGACAACTGACTTGGGTGTTATCTTGTACTTTTCGTTATACTGGATCTGTTTCTTACGCCTTCTCTCTGTTTCTGCTAGCGCACTTTTTATTGAATCAGTAATATTATCTGCATACATAATAACCATACCATCGACATTTCTTGCAGCACGACCAAAAGTCTGTATTAGACTTGTATTATTGCGTAAGAATCCTTCTTTGTCAGCGTCCAATATAACAACAAGAGACACTTCCGGAATGTCTAACCCTTCTCTAAGTAGGTTAATGCCTACTAAAACATCAAATTCGCCCAATCGTAATTGGCGTATCAACTCTGTTCTTTCTAATCCTTCAATTTCAGAGTGCAAATAACGTACTCTTATGTCGTTCTTTGCTAGAAATTCTGCCAGATCTTCTGCCATCCTCTTTGTTAGAGTAGTGACAAGGGTTCTCTGATCTTTATTTGCTCTGTCACTAATTTCTTTAATTAAATCTTCTATCTGATTTTTTGTTGGTCTGATCTCTACTTTCGGATCGACTAATCCGGTAGGTCTGACCAATTGTTCTACTATTTGCCAGCATGACTTTAATTCATAGCTAGCCGGTGTTGCAGATACAAAAATTACATTGTTACTTAGATATTTTTCAAATTCCTCAAACTTTAGAGGACGATTATCGAAAGCGCTTGGTAGTCTAAATCCATAATCAACTAGCATACTCTTTCGTGTATAATCTCCCTTGTACATGCCGTGAAGTTGGGGTAATGTAACATGTGATTCGTCGATAACTAGTAGAAAATCTTGGCCAAAAAAGTCTAGTAAACAGTAGGGAGGTTGTCCTGGAGCCCTACCATCTAAATGACGAGAATAATTTTCGATTCCAGAACAATAGCCCAATTCCTCTATCATCTCTAAATCGTATTTTGTACGTGAAGCAAGTCTCTGTTTTTCAAGCTCACCTGGTAAATTAGGAAGCCAGCTAGCCAATTCGCGCTTTATTGATTCTATTGCGTCTAATCTCGAACTATCGTTGACAACATAATGTTTAGCTGGAAAGATTTTTACAGAATTAGCATCTCTGATCTTCTCCATAGTAGTATGATCATGAATGGTGATCTTTTCGATTTCGTCCCCAAAAAGAGAAATACGTATCACATCATCAGAGTAACCTGGAATAATATCTATGGTGTCGCCCTTTGCCCTGAAGTTTCCTGGTACCAAAGAAACGTCATTGCGTTCGTAACGCGCTTCGATCAGATTGTGAATTAACACTTTTCTGTTAACTGTCATACCTTTACTTATAGTAGTAGCACTTTCTTCCCATTCCGTAGGCGAGCCAAGTGAGTAGATACATGATACTGTAGATACGATTATTGTTGGATCACCTGACATTAACATTGCGGTTGCTTCTAATCTCATTTTTTCAATTTTTTCATTAACCTCTGTATCCTTTTCAATATAGGTATCTGTCTGCGGAATGTAACTTTCAGGTTGATAATAGTCATAAAAACTGACAAAGTATCCTACATTATTATTTGGAAAAAATTCTTTGAATTCTGCATACAATTGTGCAGCCAGCGTTTTATTATGGGAAATTACAAGAGTGTTTTTGTTTGTTTTTGCGATAACATTTGCTATTGTAAATGTTTTTCCACTGCCCGTAACTCCGACCAAAGTCTGGCGTCCTCCTCCTCCTCCTTCATGCTTTTTTTCCAATATTCCTTTCACTAATTTTTCAATAGCTTCAGGCTGGTCGCCTTTAGGTGAAAATGCATTTTCTGATAGAATAAAGCGTCCTTTAGGTCTAGAGGTTAGCATTGGAAGAATTAATCATCAAAACGAGAATATATTGTTATAGCAAGATCAATCTTAACTATACAATAGATTCTCCACTTGGGGTTTATAAGAACTTGGTGCTATTCAATAAACCTATGTTACACTAAGTACGGAATTGTCTGACTTAATAGCATAGATTTTTTGTACATAATTTTTTGCCATTATTTCTCATCGCAGATCCAAGACATTGAATATAGGATGTAACTATTAGAATGAGAAAGAAATTCCAATTCTTCAATATTTTTTATATCAGTTTTATAAATTTAACCAATGCCTATTATCTCAGTCTAACGGTAATATTTAAGCTATGCCTCAAATCTAAAGCTGACTTCTATTATATTCTCCAAACATATAAAATGCTTAAGTAAATGAAAAAACTGCCGACAGATCAAAAGGC
>DATFPS010000329.1:0-2076 GCA_035264705.1 Nitrososphaeraceae archaeon
GGAACAAGAGATATGCCAGTTAATAATACAATGGATAATACAATAACTGCTAATTTTGATATAATGTTGTTTGATTTAAGGTGCTGCCGCTGCTGCTCCTTATGCATTGATATCTCCTACTGAAAATGTAATGTAATGTAATAAGGTTATTGGTATCATCATATATATACCAATAGATAGTTGAGTCTCTCTTCTGTTGATATTCTATTTTAATTCCATCATTGAACTAGACGGGTATTATACTGCCAGTCATAGACTGGTAAATGAATTGCAATATTTTTTACAAATATTTATCTAATCTAAGTATCAGAGCAGCGTATGTTTACTCTCGTTTCTGCCGCTTCCTAAAAATAAATATCAAAATATCCTTATTCACCCGCTAGAGGGTAATTAAGTAAGGTCTATTCTTACGAACGACTATTACAAGAAGAAATTATTTATTGATGTCTGTGCTATATCATGTACTGAAAATTATAGACAATGGCAACATCATCACATGAAAGCAATGAAGAAAGAACGAACAGAAGAATAGATTTGAAAACGTATAACGCATGGCTACAGGACGAAAGCAGCAAGACTCCAGCGGACTTGGACAGACAGAGCACGGAGATAGCGGAGCATTACATTGAAAACCATCTGCGAGGTGCACCCGATGGACAATTCTCTAGTGCCATAACGCGCGATATTCAGGCCTGGTATGGAGTAGACCCGGAGAAGGAACCAGCGCTAGTAAGATACACCCTGAGAAAGATGGCAGCCAGCCCAAAGACAAACAGCACTATCACCGACTTGGTCACCAACGACTCTAGCAAACCAGACGACTACCATATAGCCTATCGTAGGGACTGATTGCAAAGATTTCTGTATAGAACTCTTTTTTTATAAGAATTTCAATAACGATTTATTTATTGATTGATTGATTGATTATGACCGTTTCCCCTCCTCCTTTCTGTCCATGCCCAATCTCTATGATAATGGAGCGTTTTCTTTTTAGTTCCGAAAAGAAACACAGCATTTCAGGCAACAATAATAATAGTAATAATATTCTTATTCATAATAATAAAAAATTGCCTACTACTTTTGGATGGTAATAATCCCTGGAAAGATAATTCTACGGAAGATATCATATCCTTATATGTATAGCAATTGGATTTAATTCATCATCAATAATTTGTATCATGAAACAATAACATAAAAGATGTTACAGCCAATTTCATCTGTTTAATCTGAATCTTATTATTACTACCCCACTGTTATTGTAGTTATGTTTTGTTGGTCTTGTTGTTATGAATTGGTAACTTTTGTATTAGTAATATTTTGTGCAATAGAGTATGTTGTGTAGGTTTTTGTTCTTATTCTTCATTATCATTAGTCCTTGGTCAGAATTCTGTAATACTATAAAGATAATAAAATTAAGCAATTTGCAAACTGAATGCTCCTTTCATACATAATACCTAAAGTATTAACTAATTTGTTGAACATATTACGATGAAGAAAATATGTTTCTATCCATAAACAACTTACCAAATGAAATACCTCCAGCAGACAAACCAGATCCTAAAGCTGCTCAAGCATTACAAGAAGGTCTTGGTGGACAATTTGGAGAGATGAGAACAATGATGCAATATCTCTTTCAGAATATGAACTTTAGAGGAGATGCAAAGCAATATCAAGATCTATTAAGAAGCATTGCATCAGAAGAAATGGGTCACGTAGAACTTGTAGCCAACACTATTAATGTATTGCTTGAAGGTTCGTCAAGTCCAGCAGCAGATCCTCAAGAGCTACCACTTGCAATTGCACTTGAATCACCTAATATACATCATTTCCTTGTAGCAGGTCAGAGCTGTAGACCAGTAGATGCTGCAGGTAATCCTTGGTCGGCTACATATGTATATGATAGTGGTAACTTGGTATTAAACATGATTTACAATCTAATGCTCGAAGCTACTGGAAGATTACAAAAGTGCCGTCTTTATGAAATGAGTAACAATAAAGCATTTAGAGCAACTGTATCTTATCTAATAGTACGTGACTTAGCTCATGAAAAGGTTTTTGCAAAATCATTAGAGACAT
>DATFPS010000330.1:0-2664 GCA_035264705.1 Nitrososphaeraceae archaeon
CATCGGCGTCAACTCGTATATAATCAGCCTTGACATTATTGAAATAAAGGTACAAGTCGTCATCTGTTGCTTGGTTTGCGAAACTTACATGCTTTCTAATCAAAGGAGCTATCAATTGAACAAAAGGAAGGCTTCTGCCTAGAATATTCTCCCAAAACCTTGACTGAGATTCATGGAGTCCAAGCGAAGATCCGCCTTCAAGAGGAGTAACAGACAGTGACTGATCGCATTGCAGATTATACAAGGCATGACCAGCTTCATGAATAGTACTAAATATCGACTTTTTGAAATCAGTCCCTTCATATCGGGTAGTTATTCTGACATCGTTGAGGCCCATAGTCTCAGTGAAAGGATGAGTAGATACATCTATTCTGAAACGATTCATGTCGTACTGCAGGAGAGTCAAAATATTATGATTTAGATCATCCACTTTTTGGATATCATACCTTGATTTTCCAAGTTTGCTCTCATTGCAGAATGGGCTATTTGAATCTACAAGTTTTTTCAGAATTTTCTGAATTCGTGGAGTCAATGCATCAAATACTTTATCCAAGTCATCTACTGTAAGCTCTTCTTCGAACATATCCAAAAGCGCATCATATGGATGCTTTTCATAACCTATCTTCTCAGCGATTTGCTTCTTTATATCTATCATTTTCTCCAAGTGGGGTTCATACATCCTGAAAACAGATTTTGCTCTTGCTTCTCTCCATGCCATGTTTCCCCTTATTCTTTCCAGGGATTCTGCTTCAGTCAACTCTTTGGGTATCCTGATCTGCTTGTTTATTTCCCTGTTGAGTACTCGTATAATACCCTTCTCCAAGTCGCTAAGGCTCTCCAGTTTCTTCGCTGACTCAACAAGACCAATAAATTCTTTGTTTAGCAGAAGATCCTTGTGCAGCATGTGAAGTTGAGAATCCGCCACTCCTCTTTCTTCCGTGCCTTCCCTAGGCATATAAGTCTCAAAGTCCCAACCCATTAGAGAAATAGCATGTTTTAGCGACCACATTGGTTTGTAAGCATCAAGAATCTGATTCATGATAGGGTTATCGGATCTCATTTTGTTACACCTTATATGACCTCAATCACATCGGTCAATTAATCATTGCTGCTAGTGATAATTGAATCTTTGAAAAATCAAGGTAATACAAGAGTAGCTTCTTTATATTGCGGGGTTAGATATGTTTTTTTATCCTTTGCTAATTTTATCGATCTATCAAAAAGTGAAAGTGCTTCAGTTATGTATCCAATAGATTCTGCCATGTTAGCATTTAAAGAAAATATAACTTAAGTCTATCTAAACCAAGAATTGGTTACTTTTAGAAGTAAATGCTAAAAAAATCTATTACAAATTCATTTTAAAATTTTATTATCAAATATAATTTATCTGGTCCCACTTTATAGAAGGATTCAAATTCCAGCTGAACCCTAATAACTAAAAAACTAACATTATACTTATCATTTATAAAAAAAATATTTTTTTAAATATATTGACGGACTCTTAGTCTATTTCTCTTTGATAATATTCTCAGTCAATTCTTTTAGTTTAAAATTTATAATTGCAATATGTACATCTTATTTAGTTAGAATAGTCACTAATTATATTGTATTTATTATTATTGTTATTATCTCTATAATCTATTAATATTATAGAAATATTAGAAAATATTTCTATCTATACAAAAGAATCAAGAATAAAAAAACATATTATATGTTATATGTAGCGCTGCAGTGCTGCATGTGCTGCTATCATTCTGATTCTTGGTCTTAATCTGCAGTCTTTTTAGATATCTTTTTTAATTGAGTATAAATCAAATTTTTGATTATAAACTGATAAAACCGGCAAAGATATAATCCGTAAACCATAAATTAATAATCATGTTTAATACAGAAAAAACGAACATTGTAGTTAATTTATAGTATGACACGAATATTTACTATAGGACATTCAAATCATCAATGGAATGAATTTACTCTTATTTTGAAAGACAATCATGTGGTCATGATAGTGGACGTAAGACGGCACCCAGGTTCTAAATCATTTCCACAATTTAATAAAGAAATAATGGCAAAAGAACTCGTAACAAAAAATATTGAATATAAGCATATTGAAAAGCTTGGTGGAAGACGAAAAGAAATTGCTAAAGCATTAGTATATGATAATAATGCATGGAAAAATAAGTCGTTTAGATCTTATGCAGATTATATGATGACGATATCATTTAAAGAAGGTATAAAAGAATTACTTTCACTTATAGCAAAGTGTGATGATTCTCTTGCTATTATGTGTTCAGAAGCAGTACCATGGCGTTGTCATAGAAGATTAATATCAGATTATCTTATGATGATAGAAGGTATTTCTGTTTATAATATTATAGGAAACAGCGGACGTCCCAGTCCTCATATGCTAACTCCTTTCGTTCTTCGTCTTGCAGATGATGACATAATTATCTATCCCAAATTATAAATTATGTTACAGGACTTCTAGAATTATTCCTCCATAACCCGCCACAGTGCATTGAAATTATTATTTCCATTAGTATTGTGTATTACTTATCTAATGATAACTAAACTTGTTATATGGTAATGATTTAGTATTATTTCTTGTATGATATTATTTTTTTCTCATGTTTCTATTTGACTTTGCAGCAATATTCTAATAAT
>DATFPS010000331.1:0-3887 GCA_035264705.1 Nitrososphaeraceae archaeon
ATAGATTAAAGTATTTGTTTGATTCTGTACGATGTAACTTAAAGTGATCAAATTGAAGTATTTTACAAAGCTTTGCCGTTTAGAAGGAATCAGGCAGCAAAAATGGGCATCAATGGTATCATGAAATGTAAATCTTATAAACAGGAATCATTTAGAGTGTAGGGCAAAAAATAACATCGACCATCAGTGAAGAAAGGAAAAAGACGGTTATAGACCTTTACTACAATCATGGAAAGACAACACGTGAAATTGCAAAGCTAGAAAGGATGTCAATTCGTGACATTTCGACTATCTTGAAGGAGGAAGAAGGAAGAAGCCAGAGGACAAAAACATAAAGATCAGCACCAACAAGAAGAGAAATCTTCCAAAGCATATAAACTCTTTTCCGAAAAGAAGAGTCCAGTAGAAGTCGCCGTTGCATTAAACTCAAGAGAGGCAGAGGTAACTAATATGTACAGAGAATACTGGAGACTAAAGGGGGTACATAAACTTAATTTAATATACAAAGAGACAAACGGCAAACTAGGGCCATTCTTGAAATTATACCGACTGATGAAGGAAAAAGGCATGAGTATTGAGCAGATAGTTAATGCTGTAGAGATTGCTATTCATAAACTTCCTCATATTGAAAATCTCTATGAACAAGTAACAGATCAGATAGACAAAATGCAACGCACAAGACAAGAATTGGTAAATGATATATCGGGTTTGGAACGTAAATTATCAGTATTAGATAAAACTGCTTTCTCTATTGAACAAGATTACAATAGAAAGGAACAATAAATACAAGAACTTGCTATTCGAAAGGATAGAATAGAAAAGTTGATCACGAATATATTGAATGGAGAAGGCTACTCAAAACTCAAGCAATTCGCCAAAGAAAATGTGAAAGTCGTGTTATCAGAAAATAAAAAACTAAATCAGTATCATTTGTGGCACTAATTCAGACGTTAAAAGATTGATCCACAAATGGTTAAATTAATTCATAACATGCCCAGCGCGAATGATGGTGAACAATACAAAGATAATAACATTACCAAATATCTTGAAGCTAATAATGATAGCCTGTTAGATTTATCTGAAAAGAATTACCAAAGTCTTGTCGAAGCATTAACAAATGATTCAATAAATACTACTCCTTCCACTTCTTTACCTGAGCAAAATTATATATCTTGAGAACCTAAGGATAACAATACCTTTACTACAGATGAATAATTTATGGTATTCGTTAATAGCAGATTCAAAGATTGATAGATTAATTTAATTAAATTAATCTATCATCTACAATCTAAAACATACCCTCTGCAAAAGTATTATCTTGTTACTTTTCATGGTGAAGATGATGATTGAGTTGTGTCCACCGTAGCTTCGTCTCCCAAATCATCTTCTGAGTTAATATTATCTTGTCCTATTTCTTCTGTAGGTATAGTATTATCTTCTTCTGACAGATCAGAAGAGGATGAGGTTGTCATATTTCTGCTCAGGTCGCTGAAAATATCAATATAATGAATATACGAACTATATGAATCATAATTTTCCATTTGAACTACTAATCTATCATATGAATTATTGATATGGAGTGAGATAGCAGAAACATTTTGATTATTAGAAGTAAATACGTTAAAAGGACTTACTATAACCACACCTGAGACTTCTGGCTTTGGCACACTAACTGCAAATTTCAAACCTGCAATAACCCTAGAAGTATATGTTTTTGTAATTGGTGGTATTGTGGATGCTGCCTCAGTGTTGATAGGATGGTATTACAAATACGGTCAGAGACGTTATGTCAACAGGTATTTAACAAAATACAATCAACATATGATACATTACACGAAAAAGGGAAGGAGCATGTATTTTGCAGTTACACCGAATTAGAACTGAATTAATCTACCTCTTTAAGAAAGGATCTTTTTCTGATTCTCATTATAATATTTTAGACAAGAAGACATCAGATTATATTCAAATTGTTAGAAACGAAGAAGAAGAAGAAGAAGAAAAGAAACAAACTTGATTTCCTTTCTATTCATTTAGACATTTCATGATCTATCTATATTGCTTTTGCTATAGTATAGCATAGGCGGATGAGTTGCAAAATAGAGTCAATTCTATACGACCTCCCACCGCATAGATACCAAATCTGTCTTGAATTCTAGTGAATTCATATGATATGATATTATTGAAGGACGCTAAATAAACCTAAGTAACAGAACCCATCTACATGCTGGGAACTAATCCCACCGAGCCCGTTACGACATCATCATTTTATATTCAACAAGAGCGGAAGTTCAAATATGGATGGCTCATAGTTGTTCAGATCTTCTCTTTATCTACAGAATTTGAAATTTAATTCAGTATAGTACTATTTCTTCTTCAGTATCTGCTCTACCGATAATTTCCCAATAGTTCCAAAAGCGATCATTCCTATTCCGTGAATAAGGAGTACTATGGATAAAGCACGGATGGAAAAAACAATATCAAATGTGTCAGAATGGCTAACAAAAATACCTGTACCAGTACTGAGAGCACCTAGACCTATGCTAAATATTCTAAACCATGTCGGTTGGTGTCTAACTAGTACACCTTGTATTATTCTACCAAAACCATTAAACATTACACTGATTGCAACAGATAATAAAATTAACAATATTCCAGATGCAACTCTAGGGGATATCGAAGCACAATTGCAAATACCAATGCTACTGTGCCAAGACCTATGTTTGTAAGGCGTGTAGTTTTTGTCAGACCTAATGATTGGCTTGATGATGAAGATGAATGTAGTAGCAGTAGCAGGCCTGTAGCTACTCTCTCAATTCCAATGGTTAACAATGTAATTGAAAGTAGCGTGATTATTATTGTATTTACAGGGAGAATAGGATATTCTATCGCTATTATCCATATAGATAATGTAAGTGACATTATACCACTTCCTATTTGTAAAAAGCGGAACCATGCAGGTAGTAGTGGTCGTCTATTATTAGTTACGACTGGTGTTATGAAGCTTAGTATTCATTCTAATGTTGAAATACTTTTTGTTGCTATAAAACCTTGGTCTAGAGATTCAGACGGGATCCAAGTACAAGAAGCCTCTCACGGATTGTTAATATGGTGCAATACATCGGGAAAGAAAATGGGCTGTATTATTATCTACCACAAGATTATAATGGCTTTAATTAATTGACTAGTGGTCTTGTGCTGCTGCTGCTGAAATATCAAGGGCATCATTTCTTTAAAATAACGTTTTAAAAATTATTAACTTCAAACTAAGTAGAGTATTAATATTTCCTCTTCTCTATCATTTTTTGCTAGATTACATCCCATAAAGAGATCATACTTAAATTGATTGTAAAGTAATGCAAAATCATGCTCATAAAGTCAATGTTGACTTCTACATTTGTGCTACTATTAACGATAATAGCTAGTAGCAGTATGATACTATCGGAACCATTTAAAATTGCAGACATTGAAGCACAAGATCAAAACACCACTCTTGCCACTTCAGCCCCTTCCACAATTAACGTAACTATAGGAGACTTGATAGCTGAAGGCCCAGCCGTCTCCACAGGATTAAGGGTTTTAGATATAGGAACAGGAGATAAAGGTCCTAAACTTGAAGTTTCCTACATAGGAAATGTAACAATAAGAGGAGGTATAAATGCTAGAGATATCGGAACTTCATGGAGTATAACTAATCCTGATGGAACGCGTTATAGTGAAGGTCAAGGTATACTAACTACGAAAACTACTAGTGAAATGGCAACGTATACTTTCCAAGCAATAGGTCAGTATGGCCCTGACGGTAAGTTAAGAAATCATGGTTCTGTATTCTTTAATAGCAATACATCTTCAAGCGGACAATTATCTTTTCTAAATAAGATGGTAGGAGT
>DATFPS010000332.1:0-3678 GCA_035264705.1 Nitrososphaeraceae archaeon
ATTGCTTGATCGTCATTTACCAACGGATCTGGGATGAGTTCTTTCTCACCTTGAATCTCTGCATACTGAAGTGGAAAACCTTTCTCAAAACTTGTCTCTCTAGGAATTTGTCCTGTAATCATAAGTGGTGAACTGACACCACTACCACTACTACCAACAACAACATCATCATTGTTACTTGGAAGAAAGTTTACGTTTCTAATCTTGTGTATTGTTGCTCCATTATTCTCCAATTCTTTTTCGTCAAGTACTGGCATCTTTGCCCTATTTCCATCAGGATACACTAGCCATCGTTTTAGGAAAGCATCAGGATGTGCTATGATATTAATGGGTTTAGACATTAACTTTAGCACACTCAGAAGGCCTGAACAATGATCCAAGTGACCATGACTCAAGATAATTGCTTCAATATTCTTAAGATCTATTCCAAATATATCCGCATTAAAAATTATTCCATTTTCACTTACACCAGTATCAAAGAGAAATATATTTTTTTTATTGTCATCATTGTATCTAATATCGATAATTGTTGAAAATCCATGTTCTGCAATTGGAGCAGGAAGAAACCTTCCATGCATTACCATTGGTGGCCTAATTGCAGGTAAGGAAGTTGGTAGAAGTCTGTCAGTATAATTATCCATTAAAATTGTAACAGATAAATGATCGATTTCATGTAAAAACAACATTAAGAATTGTATAGATATCTAAGTTTAAAAATATTGTAGTATTGCATAGTTCACACTTACCCATCTTTAACGTTTGATTGTTAAGAGGAACTATGAAATAAATTCTAAATCCAGACAAGTATTAGAGATACTCCTTGATACTTAATAGAGATGTGATTTTTACTTTTCATTATCTTATCGACTACTTTGCACAAAATTCCAGCCTATATGTAAATTTTTATTCGTATATAGGCTGAAATTAGTTTTCTGATTATAAAAATGTGGATGGGTCACATACATACCCTAAAAGTATTTTGATTTGATTGAGTTACACTTTTTATTGTTATTCTCCATACAAACATAAGTAATTTATTTGATCCTGCATATCTTCATTTTTTGCTAATTTGCTACATATATTATTTGTATAAATTCATTTTAAAATATTTTTTATTACTACTGCATCTCAAATATTACATCATTTACAGAAATCATGATAGACTTATGATTTATAAACACATCATTTTAACAGAAACAATATGGTTGAAGCTTTTCTCGGAGTCCATGAAATAGATTTCTTAATAGATATAGTTATCTCATTAATTGCTGGTGTCCTCATCGGTGCAGAAAGAGAGTCCCGAGGCAAGCCAGCTGGAATAAGTACACACTCCTTTGTTATTGGTGGATCAATGATTTTTACTTATTTATCTGCATTAGTTGATCCCAACTCAACATCAAGGATTGCTGCCCAACTTATCACTGGAATTGGTTTTCTAGGTGCAGGTGTAATACTTAAAGGTGAAATTGAGGGTAAAAAAGACGAAGTTGATAGTAGTAAGGTTATCAATTTGACTACTGCCGCAAGTATATGGTTTTCAGCCGCTATAGGAATGGCAATAGGGTTTAATTATTATTTAGTGGCAATAGTCTCGATCGTATTTGCAGTGCTTGTGCCACGTATTCCAAGCATAAACAAAAAGAGCCGATCTGCAGACACATGATAATAATAATAAATAAGCATTTGTTCTTTAAAAGGAGTTAGACTTCTTTTTAGATATATTTTCTTATGCCTGCTAACCAGTTCAGGTATTTTATTTATATTAAATACGCGGGATCGAGTAATTTTTTTATATATATTTCCTGCTCACCCAGTTTCTAATAAATTGAGGATTATAGGACTAGTCTTTGATCAGAAAGTATTAAGAATTAAATCATCAGAATGTTTTTTTTACTTAATACTTTACCCTGTTTATTATCTATAACTTATTGTTTTTTAAATAATTCAATCTGAAATGCTTTATTGTTCTTCTACAATCTGGGGTCCTGTTTTAATTTTTCTATACACATTCATTATGATTACTAAGTAGGGGAGATCAGTTTCAGATATGTGCTTTTAACTCATGATGATATAATAGTCATATAGCGTATCAACTACAGTGCATTTGTAAGCAAATGGACTTTATCGCATAACAAGTCATTTGCTAAAGATAATTCCTCTGTATATTATATTGTATTACTGTGATTAAATGATGTGATAGTTTCTATAAAAGTATGAAAAATTAAGCAGTTGTCATTACAAAAAATAATAATAATAATAATAGGGGTAGGATCAGACTTTTGAATTTTTATTTCTATTGAATTTCAGTTCTGGTTCCATCAGTATTATATCTATAAACTTTTCCTGCTTCTTCATCTGCCGTCTTTTTATGTGAGCCATCGCAGAAGGGCTGATTATTACTTAACCCGCACATACAGATCCACTTACTTGCATTTCCGACTTTGACTTCGATCGGTCCTCTATCTTCTTTTCTAATAAGTCTTGCCATAGAAGATAGAAATTCATACTCTCTATTATAAATTTAGTACATACCAAACTTATCTAGTATTTTAATTACTGATTGACAACTCTAACTATGGAATAGAAGAAGTATTCTTTATGTGATCTTCCTAAAGAATCATCAAATCCAAAGCGTCTGGGTTACATCTGAAAATCTTCTGTATTTTGTGATGTAATAATACCCCGCTTTTAATATTGTAGTCAAATAGTAATTTTTAATTGTCAATCATTCCAGCTATAGCATATATGTTATCAAATGAAGAGATAGAAGAAAATATTGCAGAATTGGATAGCAAATGGGAATTAAAAGACGGAAAAATTGTTAAATCATTTCAATTCTCCAGCTTTATGGATGCTATTGGGTTTGTAAATGATATTGCAAAGATCGCTGAAAGACTTGATCACCATCCAATTATTACAATTAACTGGAAGACTGTCAAACTTTCTTTAAAATCATTTGATGTTGACGCAATAACTAAACGAGATATTGCTCTTGCTAAGGAAATTGAGAAATCAATTAGTAAAAGGTAGTAGAATATGGCTGAAGCAGATCTCCAATACTATAATGGATTAGAGACTAACTTTATTCATACGTTTCATGCTGATATGATGATGATATATGCGCTTTTAATAACAGTCACTTTATTACCTATGTAATTATTGCTATTCTAGTTGGCAATGACTATTACTATAAGTTCTGCTAGTTCACTTTTTTGCCATTCAATCTCATTTCTATCTTTGAGCTCACATTTTCAACTATCCTTGATTAGTAAATATCATGCACATATATATCTCATTTCTACGCTTATGGAATTTGCAGCTCCTTTTTACAATACAAGACATAAGGTTAGGTTTCAATTATTATTATTATTATTATTGTCACGTTACATTGTGCTATTATCTTGTGTTCAAGCATCCATCCCTAACTGGCTCTTCCAAGATATATATATCAGACAAGGGACAAGTCTAAAAAAGACTTCTCATATTATTGCACTTTAAATTCTTAAAACACAACAATCTTTTATTACGCGAACTTTTATTATTATGTTGTTAATACTATTTGACGACAGCTGGAAAACGTATTGTAATCTTAGGATCAGGGTTTGGTGGATTGACTGCAGCTAATTTATTGCGAAAAAATCTTTCACTAGAGCATCAAATTGTAGTTGTTGATAAAAA
>DATFPS010000333.1:0-7680 GCA_035264705.1 Nitrososphaeraceae archaeon
TATGTCCATACTCTATATCTCTGTGTCTGCTATGTTCTGATTCTTGTACGTCTCTTCTTCTTCTATGTCATCTATTATGTAGTATTTATTCTAGGTATGGACAATTACGCTACATACATCTAAACATACATTTGGCAATACTTGATCTACTACCTTGTGATTAGTGGCCACTTCAAGGTGCAATTGTTGGTGGTATCATCGGTCTTGCAATAAGTAGGACTCTTGATATAATTGATAAAATTAAAGTAGACTTTGCTTCTGCTGTTACTGGTTGCTGTTGGTTGTTGATGTGGTCGTAGTGGTGGTGATCATCATTCGTTGTCGATATACTACATATACCTGAAGTAATTAAATGCACGCTATCAAGTAATATACAAAATATATTACCTTATCCAAATATGTTTTGTCCTTGTAAGAATGCGACTCCAGAATAAATAAGGAAATTAAGTTATCAGCATAGTTAAAGATCGATATTAATGTTCCTGATATCAATAGATGAGAGACACAATGCATCATGATTAGTCAATCATAATTTTTTATCATATGCTTTATGTGATAGGCGAGCAGTAGAATGTAGACAGAATTGACTAAAATTTTTTCAGCACAACTATCATGATTTATGTTGGCCACGATGATTTAAATCCTCTAAAAATATATATTTTATAAGAACATAATCTAATAGATATTATGTCAAAATCGATACCAGAATGTATCAAATGTAGTTCGCCTGTTACTGACTCAGTAGAAGTGCAAATAGAACAACATGAAAAGATAAAATTGGGTCATTATATCGATAATGTTTGGATATGTGATGATTGTATCGATAATCATAAAAAGCAACAAGATTATATTTTGCCGATGAAAGAAAAAATAAGTAATAATGAACACCATGACATAATAGGAGTGGTAAAGCCATCTAATGTATCTCCTAATACTTCAAAGGCAGATGAGGCTGACATATTATAATTAGCAAATTGGTGGAATAAAAAGTCAAATTATTTTTAGAAGACGGCTATTATAAATATTGTAACAGCAAATGTTCCCAATTCATTAACCTTTCATGATATGAGATAATTACTATTAGACCAAAATATCATTATTTATAATATATAATATTAAAAGAATTAAAATAAATTGGAATCCATTCACAGGATGTCAAATGCTGTCAATAAAAACAATAAAAACAACGATGTGCTAATGCCAAAGGAGACAAATATACTGCTAAATCATTTCTTATGAATTTATTTCAATAGCAAAATTGATTAGTAAATACTTGCTATACTATCAGAACAAAAGAAGACATCAACAAAAATTAGGGCTTATAGTCAGCTATACACTATTCTGCAATAGCCTATAATTAGTATGCCAGACCCTGCTTGACATAGAAGTGAGCTTTGATATTGCGTCTTGTAAAAGATATTTCTCATCTTTCAATCCTGTTGATTTTCAATCGTGCTTGTTGAAAAGAGAAGAGCAATCCGATAGATAGGTTTATCAACTTATCTAATTTGGATAAAGAAAGTTTGTTATGACAGATCGTGGTATTAGTAGATGAAACACTCCATTTTATCGATATAGACTAAAAGATATTTTATAATATTTTTGATAAATCTAGTCTTAGAGTTTTATTTAGTCTAAGTAAATAAAAATATCAAACAAACAAAAAATAATGTATGAGGATTTTCACTTATGAGGCATAATACATTGCTTCTAACTGATGATCAATCTCATCTTCTGGAAGACCAAAAAAGTCTAATGTCTCTTTTATTCTGATATTATTATATGATTTTCTGACTTCTTTTTGATGACTTCTAGCCTTGACAAGGATTTCAGAGGCTTCAGTCAGCAAAATATTAGCAAAAGAATTCCACTTCTGTAGATCCTTATCCGAATTTAGTGTTCTCAGTAAAGGAATCAATTTCACAAAAGATGCAATTATTACTATTCTGTACTTTTGCAATTGCAATTTGAGGGGATTGCTGTCATGCATAGACGGAATTTCAGAGCATATGATAAACTGATATTGATCTAGATTCTTTGCAATAGTTGCAGTATGGCCGATATTTGCTAATACGGTACGTTGTAATTTGATATTTACAGATACAGATTCAAACAATCCGTCTAGCCTGTCGATAACTAGTTCCTGCGTTGTTATCCCATCTTTAGATAATAGTTTCCGGCATTTTTGGACTGTAGAGATATGTTTATTGACTATTGCTTGAAGTAATCT
Source organism: Nitrososphaeraceae archaeon (assembly GCA_035264705.1). Lineage (GTDB taxonomy): Archaea > Thermoproteota > Nitrososphaeria > Nitrososphaerales > Nitrososphaeraceae > JAJNBK01. The sequence goes on from DATFPS010000333.1 coordinate 2,231, forward strand.
TACCATTTATGTTATACACCATACAAACACCCGTACATACTTTTAAAAGTATAAGTCCATTACTCAATCTCTTGCTAGCAAAAGAGATCAATAACTAGTTTTACAATATCGTAAGTAGTGTAATATATATATGTATATGTGTACATATATATACCAACTAAATCATCCATAGAAGAGTAGTAGCCATTGTCTCCTGTATGATTTAACATTACTATGAGAGAACAGTGCCCATGACAGAATTATCGTAGCGATAGTCAAGCCAACTAATAACAACAAATTTCCCTGGTTCTTATCATTCATTAAGTAAAGAAGAGATATTTGAGATTATGAAGTTCGATACGATTTGACGTGCATTATTAAAAGCCTCTCATATTCTTATTATGCTGTATAGCCTAAAGAACCATCTCAAGCCGTTTCCAATAATAATAGTCTACATCTACAAGTCCTATCTCTCCGAGCTAACCTAGCTGTGTTTCCATAGGCAGTAGCCTATTAGCTCTATCCTCTTTCTTTCCCGTATAACCAATAGCATTTAGAAAGCGAACATGAAGTTCTACAGAGGACGATGCCATATGTTCAAGATTACAGAAGACTCCTGTTGGGTTAAGCATATCATCGGTTTCCTCACAAAGTGAACGCTTGCGCTCATGTTTTAAGTGATGAATGACAAAGCTTAATACACTAGCATCAAAATATCCAAGATCTAGTAATGACAATCTAAGATCGTGTCTATACTCTTACCTTTGAATCATTAGCAAAGGGATCTCGCGCAGCTTTTAGGATAGTTGGAGATACATCTAATGCTACTGTTTCTTACATGTCTGGTCTATTTGTCTTTATTAATCTAATTAGTCGTCCATCTCCTATACCAAGGTCTAGTATTCTATTTGCATTTTTAGGAATGTGATCAATTAAAACTGCTTCAACTTTTGTACTATGTGGAAGATTATCAACTACATTTAGATATGCCAAAGCATTTTAGGTGTCAGACATTCCTTTGCAGAAGATTGGTTCATTGTTATTATGGCAAATAACAAAAACCTATTTTGTTGTTCAAATACTTTTCTTACTTTAATATGGTTGTTCCCTCTTTCCTTCATACTTGTGTCTTATCTTCTCAGAAGGTATTTTCAGAAACTTGAAACTCAGACTTTAGTTTCATCCATATCCATATACTGTTAGATATTTCTTGAAATCGATTTTTGTCTGTAGAAGTACATGGCAATTGAATTTTTTCTTATTCGTGTATACGATCAGATATAGATAGTTTTTATAAATTATGGCATAGCCCCAAAGTCAAGAAATGACAACTTTTGTAATAGCTCATGGATCTTGTCACGGAGGGAAAAAGTAACTTCTCTTCTTAGAAAATATGGTCTTGATGTGTATTTTCCTACTCTTACTTGACTGGGAGAAAGAAGTCATCTTGTATCAAAAGGTATTGATTTGTACACGACATGCCTGATATGAACTCAAGTGTTAGAATATCAAGATCTTTATGGAGTAATTTTAGTTGGTCACAGTTATGGTGGCTTGAGTATTTCATAACAGAATATTTCAATATTAATATAAAAATTACATACTTGGAAATAGTAGTTAGAAAACTTATGCTAATTGCTATATGTGCATTTATGTTGCTCTTTACATTTAAAAAGTATTGATGACTTTTAGAATCTGCATTTTATTCTATAATGGCATAGTTAAGCAATGCTTTGATAATATGAATACATTTTGTAAATAGTAGGTATTTATATTAATCATTTTTTAGTTATAACATGTCAAATTATGCGATCATATTAGCTGTATTAGTACTTTCTACTATGCCTGTTATCTTCAATTATTCTATTCATATGGCTTTTGGACAAGAATTAGAGATGAAAGCAGACTTTATACGCCAAGAAAATGAATTTCTGTATGATGATGTAGTTTATGACATGGTTACATTTAATTTTACTACAAATGATAATCGCATATGTCCTTCAAATACATGTACTTATATTTTTGAGGATGGACAACTTTCTCCAGACCTTGTTACCGGAGAATACGCAGTTGATGGTAAGTTAAATATAGATGTAAATGGAACTTCTGAATCCACTACTTATGACGTGAGAATGGATTTGGAAGTTAATGGGATGCTGGAGGAAGGAAATAGAACTGCAAATATTAATGCTGGTACAATAGGCATAGGGGGAAACGCCTTGTTTAATCCTATTTATGAATATCAGGTTATCAATGGTACTTTGAATTTTGGAGAGTCTACTTTATTATATTTACGTGCAACTAAAATACAATAAATAATTACCTTTTATCTTTCTTCTTTCTAATATTTGATTTATATATATAGGAAGTAATGGTAAAAATAGAGATAACATTACTTCTTTTGGGTGTATTGACTGATCAACCTCACTTAATCTATCATTGTAGTAAATTTGATATGTCTAACTGAAGCCTTTCGCATAAAGGTAAATAAGTGTGCCTATTTGTTTACATTAGATATCTCACAACAACCCCTATGTGCCCGCCAGGATAATAGTCATGAACACATTGTGTTCTATCCTTAAAGTACTGAATAAATCTCTCAATGATGCTTTTCTCAAAAGATGTATGGACCTATGCTTTAATTTTAGAGGTAACATCTGTTTTCTGGATACCATATTCCGCTACCATCAGAATAAACAAGGCGTTTACCATAAAGTTTGACCAGGGATAAGAAATACTTCTGCAACTATTATGTTCCTATGTCTTGATATATGTACACCAAGAGAATTCGATGATGAATTGGTTGATGAATTGGTTCAATAGCAACCCAAAAACTAGACTTCTGTACTACCAATCTGTATTTTAGTATCATCTATTATAAACGCAGATCTTCTACTCTTCTATTTATTTAGATATACATCATGTTTTGGATCAAACTCCTCTATATTCAATATACCATATTGCAACATAACTCCTGTCTACAAATGGCTCTAATGCTTTAGATATCTCTAGGGCTTATCAAGAAAATACAAATACAACGCATATTTGATGAGAAAAGGTTAGTTCTATCATGTTCAAACATTTACACGTTATTTAATCCAATCCAGCTTTAGCAGTTACTACTGCTAACTTAACAGCATCCTAGATTAGAAGGCAACATATAAAAATCTCAAAGCTTAACCACAAAAATAAATGTCTTTTATGTTTAAGACTTCTTTTTAAATAGATTATTATTAAATTACCTATGGTTTTATGTCTACATTTCAGAATCCTTACTCTTACTTATTGCTAGAATATAGAAGATGTGTAGCAAATAATTATAATTGTAACTTAAAGCATAGCATTTTTGCAAATTCTCTCATTTCTTAATTCTTAGCTATAGACAGACATTTGGAAAAGAAACAAATTGGCTTATAATTCAGAACTTAGAAAATTGTACTTATGTTCCTCAGAACAAAATTGTTCTATCTTTAAAACACCTCTATTAGAGTCGCCTTCTACATGAGGCCAACCTTCGCCTGAAAACATTTTGCCACAATAAGCACAGAGTTTGTTTTCCATGTACATAGAGAATTAGAACCATTATTTGGGAATTTCCCTGACAAATTGATTATGATCAAATCGCTTGCTACAGGAGCATATAATCTTCCATAAGAAACAAATTTGGCTTAGATTTTACTTCGTCCTCTCCTATTGATGTTATTAAATGCATAAGTTTTCATATGTGTTAAGAACTAGTGTTATATTATATATCATTCTAAATTTATTATGTATTTAATCCGAAATTTCATTTGATTTATTTGGTTCAGAAGTAATTAACTCTCTAGCTTATCTAGTTATACCTTTGCAATTAATTAACAAATCCTCTTAGATCTGTAGACTTTCATGATAGGCTTTTTTACAAATTGGACTAAAAATAAGAAGAACCGTGTAGATGATACAAACAAGAAATTAATAGAAGATCTAATTCCAAATTCTCATGTAAAGCCAAGAATTGAAAGTGTAATGAATGATACTCAATTACAAATTTCAAAACTAGATGTTAAAATTTCAAAAATCAAAGAAAGAGAAGAAACTCTCTTTAATAAGGTAATTGATGCAATGAAAAGCCATGATATCGCCCATACAAAAATTTGGTCAGTTCAGTTAGCTCGACTACGCAAAAACCAACTGACACTAAATCAAGCAAGAATTGCATTGGAACAAGTGTCAATGAGAATTTCTACTATTCATGTTTTAAGCGAAATAATGGAAACACTAGAACCAGCGATGAGCCCAGTAAAAGGATTAAAATCAGATTTTGAAATATCAGTACCTAGTACAGACACAGAACTAAACTATATGCAAATGCTTACTAATAGTATATTGTCTGATTCAAATCAGGATAATGAAATAGATATTATAGGTATGAATATTGGCAAATTATCAGAAAAAGATGATATAAGTCACATAATAAATGAGGCTTCAGAGGTTGCAGAAGAACTTAACAACAGTAATAATAATAACAGATTTTCTTCATTCTTTATATAACAAGTAGAAGCATTACAGATATAATGTGTAATCAGTTTTATATATCTCTAAAAACTCGTTTCGAACGACAACTATATCAGATGTTAACTTATTCTATACCCCTGAATATAGTTCGTTATTATCCGATCTTCTGATCAGAGAGCAGAGCACTATGTTAATACAAATGGCAGTAAAAATGAATGTTGCTGGTGCAATTCCTCTTTTAAGACAAAATCTCCAAGATGAAGAAAAAATGTTAGATAGGTTAGAGCTGATGCATCTGCTATGTTGTAAAACTATAGCCACAGATTGAACCTATTCTTCATTTGCATCCTGATCCTATAAATAAGACTTAACGTAAACCTTGCAAACATTACGCACGTCCAGTAAGGAAAATATGTAATAAAACCTTAATTCTTGTTAAGAATTGTAAGAGGATAAGACTACGGGACTACGAGCACGAAGTAGATGACAGCGTTTTCAATCCAAAGTCAAGCATATTAAGTTCAAAAAGAAGACTTCCTGTTGTTAAAAGTAATTAATTAGATCATTTTTGACCCAATATTTTTATGTCGAATAAGAAAAGAGAATCTCTTTGGTTACAAATTATTTAGAAATTCTATCTATTAACTTAATATCTTCCATATTTGCCTCCAATATTGCTGCAGCACAGCAGGTGATTTAAGCAGAGTATATTGAGGGCGATGTAAGAGTACGGACTTAACATAATATTTTCTACAAGGATATGATATATGATTAGTTAGATTTTGAAAATGATTCATCGGAAGAGAGGGGCATTATTTTTATAAAGGGGTTTTGTTGGGTTGCTATCGAAACATTAATTGGCACAACAACATTCTCCTTTGTTTTCACACTTGCAATTATTAGGTTCTTGTAAACATGACGGGCATATGATAATACCACAACCTACACATCTGCTATTAGATCTATTGCATGCCCAA
>DATFPS010000334.1:0-3102 GCA_035264705.1 Nitrososphaeraceae archaeon
GCTTTCGTTTTTTTCATCATGAACAAAAGCGGCGGAGATTAGTATAAGACCATTGAGTAAAGCTTTTTCATTTCCATAGGAATTTTTCCATACTGATTCTAGAACTTCATGAGCTCCCCAATACTTTTCAGTGTTGAACAAATTTCTCGCGCGTCTTATTGCCTCATCTTTTTCTAACTTCTTATCAGAAATGTATTCACATTCTAATAATGGTGATATAGCTAATAGGTTTCTCATACTTTCTTCTATATTTTTATTTTCTGGAATGCTGATATCATATTCGATGAAGCGCTCAGAGACCCGCGTATCACGTATGATGACATTTTTGTCTGAAACCAATTCTCTAGCTCTTGATAATAGAGATTGTGCATCTTTCGGTTTATACGAGACATTTTTCAAGTATATCATATATCTATTCATTCTACAATACTACATTAAGAATAACGAAATAAACTTCACTAAATTCAAATTGATCTTCTGTATTACCTATCGCAAGACTAAGATCTATAGACACTGTCCAATTAAATATGAATAAAGATGTTTCTTATTATATTTATATTTATATAAATATATATATAAATATATATATTAGTAAATTGGTATGAGTTTTGATCTGTTGGGGTTGAAAGAAGGATAAACATTCTTCGGTCATAAGCGATTAAAATTGAGGCTAAATTTTTATAAAGAAGAAAGCAAAGAGTATCTTTAATTGTTTAAACCATTTTAGTAGCCTATGTATAATGTATGAGATGAAAATTCTCAGGGAATTAATTTTTATTTAACGGCTCTACGGAACGCTTTCTATTTTCTCTGTATGCATAGGTTTTTGTGTATATATAAAATAAGGTTTAGTCCGCGCCAATTAAGTAAATCATGAATTGACATTTGGTGACAATTGGTAAAACAGCAATGAATGTAATTGAATTTAGAGATAATAGGGTCAGTATTGAAATTTACTCTAGTTGAAGAATATGTTTTATTTCACCTCCGCAGATAAGACTAATAAATATTCTGATCTGTAATAAGGCTCTGTTCACTTAGAAGTGAACGCTTAATGCATTGTTATTCTCTTAAAATATATACAAGTAATAAAACACAGCACCAAAATATATATTTTATATGCATTGCACTTTTCTTTTTGGTCTATCTTTAAGAAAGACAATTGAAAGAGTTTTTCCATTTATTAAGAGAAATCATTTTACTCTCTGGAATTGAATTTAAAAGTACAAAAGCCAACCGAGGAAACACTCCAAAAGAAAAAGAAAAAGAAAATAGAAGAATCCATAATAGATGAAACTCTGATTAAAGTTAGCAATCAATGTGCTTTGGCTATTGTGGATTGCTGTCGATTCAATTAATAAACTGATTCTTAGAATACACATATCTTTTCAAATAACTATCCTTGTGGCAGAACGATTCCTGAATTCATTAGTAAAAGATTATGGAAGGAATTCACTTTAACAGATGGAGGAATATGCTATTCATATATGCTTGTAAACTCCTCAGAAGATAAAACATCATATATTGATTCAACATATATGCGAGAAAAGCAGTATTGAAGGAGAAAAATTCATACATCAGAAGGGTAGAACTGAAGCATTTTTGATGATGATTGCTTTCCTTGCAGAAAAGATAATTGCAAACTAAATCACATAAAGAATTCGTTGAAACTGTTTATAGAAATACAGAATAATGAGGTAATTTAGACTGTACCGGTTAAGTGAACAGAGCCTGTAATAAACCTTATATCTTTTTATACCCCAATTGGATCCGTAAACCTATTTTTCCAAAATGTGGGTATACTGACTCGACATTTTTACAATTACATCTTTGTATAAATATATGGAGTATCAAGTTGTTGTTCATTCGTCCAATGCGTTGGCAATGTAAGGCAGTCAATAACTTGTAGATCAAATTTATCAATAATTTTGCCCCAGCCCCATTTTGTCTTGTCTGATGTATATTCTTTCATAACATGGCTACCCATAAAGTTAAAACCTAAACATTGCCGGCGATAACTTGTTTCCTTTACTTTCTCCAGAACGTTAATAGCGAGCATATCGCCTAACTCTGGCAAACCTGAAATGAAGAAAATAGGTTTTGAAACATCTAGTTTCGAATAGTCTAAAATGGTTGCATCCTCATTTAGGATTTTATACACAATTCCAGTCGAATTTATTATTCTTTGCTGGAGACTTACAAGATCACTGTCGATTTCTATTCCAATAGATTTCATACCTAACAATTGGCCGCAATAAGCAATCCTTCCATCACCGGATCCTATGTCAATAATTTCTTTAAAACCAAAATTTTTGGCCCCTAAAGATAGGGCATATGCAGATAACAGCCATGTAGGATAAAATGGCTGATAGTTTGTATCATGCTTTTTGCTACTAAGCCAGTAATCGTTGATATCTCCTGCAAATGATCTGCATGGTATATCGAATAACCGTATATTATCAATTCTATAATAGAGAGGATTATTTTTGCCAAATTCATCTAGCATGTGCAAAATATGCTCTTCAATTGGCAATCTGATAGAATAGGATAATGGAACGACCTCGTAAATAAACCCTGTCGCTTCATGCTTTTTTATAAATTCTTTTTTTAAGTCAACAATTTTCCTTGCTATCAACGCGTGCATTTTTCTATTTTATTCTCGATTAATCTTAGTATAAAGGGTTGACGCTGAAGCGTAGGGCTAATCTAAAACTTTTATGCCTATGGATTGTACATTCGAGACTCATTTGAGCCTGTATTGTTATGATATACTATTTTTTAACTATCTCCCGTAAAGAATTCGTCATACATCTATAAGAGAAACATCATTCTTTTGGCAATATCACTCATTTATTGCAATTGTATAAATGGATTTATCTGCAGCGATAAGGTTTTATTATTGTTAATCCAATGTACATTAAGATTGGACCGTTGTCCAAAATGCCAACGTAAAGCTATCGTTAAATTGCATTTCGAAGTAAATTGTAATTCTTGTGGGTATTCTTACCTAAAAAAAATTGTCCCAAATGTAATTCCCTGATTGCCAATCTGGATTACAGCAAAAGAGACATAGGACAATGGGTAGGTTGTTTCACGTGTCGG
>DATFPS010000335.1:0-2432 GCA_035264705.1 Nitrososphaeraceae archaeon
TAGATCTTACGTGCTACTGGATATGGCACACCATCTTTACCACCATGAGCAAAATTAAATTTTACTGGATCTTGCCATGAAGCTTTGGTTCCATAAATCAATTCGCCAATAAGAGAGAGTGCTCTTACTGTTGCTGGCCCAACTCCAGGAATTGAAATTAATTGTTCATAATTTTGTGGCTTGATATCATAAATATTCTTAAATAAATTCCAGTCAAGTTTTTGTGGCATTTGATAATGATTTATCATACTGTTATTGTATATTTTTTTATCTTGTCCGCTGTTCTCTATAATATAACAATCTAAAGTATTTCTCTCCCCAGTCTTTAATTTGTAAACAGAAGATTTTAGATTATTGATATCTTCCGTAGCTATATCTAGACAAACTTTTTGATTATCTTTTGATTCGATAGCTGTCATATTGAGAGTATATGGAGTTTTGTATTCAGATATGATGCCTGTATGTGGATCACAAACAAAATTCTTTGTAGAGTCAGAAATCCAATGATATCTTCTTGCCATTTTGTTAATGGGATTCATCCCCTGTTGTACTACAGCCCAGTTTCCTTGCTCATCGAAAAGAATTATGTGATGATATAGCGAGTAGCCATCTTGAATTGCAGCATTATCTACTTTGGCTGCCATTTTACTTGCATATAACAAATTATTAATTTTAATGGAAGATAAATTATAATTTTTTTCAGCAAGTCTTGGGATATCTGTTTTTGTTGCTGTAGATTGTTTTCCTTTACCACCACAGATAGAAATTCCATGAACGTTTTCCTTTAATGACTGTTTCAAAACACCTGTTACAACTGTTGTAACTCCCGAGGAATGCCAGTCAAATCCAAGTACGCATCCAAATGCTTGAAACCATAGAGGATCAGATAATCTTCTTAGAAACTCCTGCTGACCATATTCATCTATAATTACTTTTGATATTGAATATGATAGCTTTATCATTCGTCTAACTAGGTAAGAAGGAGCATGTCCGCCATGCAATGGAAGATTGATAGCAGAAGTTTTCAATAGATAAATCTAACAAGATATTGGCTATAAGTATTTAATTTTAATTAATTCAAATATAAATTTTGCAAAGCCATTGTACCAAACAAATCTAAGAGGTGAATTGATACTGGCACAGATAGTAAGAGCAACTGCAGACAAAGTGAATAATAATAGCCTCATATATATTCAGATTCTATTAACTATAATTCATCTTGCTTCTTTGATCTCGTTATTGAACTAAAAACATTGTAATGCTTCTATCTGGATACACCAACATTTAGATAAGCCTTATCGAAAGATTGTTATAATTTTTATTTTAAAGATTTTCTAAATGTATTATTCTATAGTTTGCCAATTCTGTCATGAGCTGAGATCAAATATAGATACATATGATGATTAAGATAGTATAGAGCAAGGGAGAGAGAAAGAAAAACATACGTTTAGTATCTAAGAAATAAAACATTCTTATTTTTTTAAAATACTGCTATTATTATTACCAATCTTTTACATCAGCCATGCCTTTTATCCTGTCACGCCATGACTGTTTGATCAGTTTATTTTCTTCTTCTATTGCTATTATTTTGTTATCTTCTATGGTAATACCCGTTAATAATGATTGCATTGCCGTTCCTTGAACTTTTTGTATTGATGCTTCTTCATTGTTTTTGACTCCATTTCTTTCGTTGTATTCTACTTTAATGAACTGTTCGAGATCTTTAGGTTTATTGGTATTAGAAGCATTTTCCTGAGATATCGATATTCTGCCTGCTTCATATGTAATGTCTGCTACCATTTGCTTTTCTTGCCGGTTTACTGTTTCTTTAACAATTCCTTTGTCTTGCTTTTGTACGTCTCCACACTCTTCGATAAGATATTCTTGTAATAATGCTATCTGTCCGATGATTTGTCCTCTACCACAATCTGAAAATCCATTACTTTGAAGAAAGGATATATGTTTCAGCAGAACATTATAATCAGCCAGCTTATCTCTTGCTTTTTCTATGGACATCATATTCTATTCTCTCCTTTTACTCTCTTTACAAATTGACTTTTACTTTTAAATCTATAGAAGTTCAATCATTTTGCCAATTTTGAAGCTAAAAGCTGATATAGCGTGCAATTGCCCCGAAATACTTTTACATTCAGACATAATTAAAAGGCATATTTATATAAGAAGGTTGAAAATCTTATACAGACAAATATATAGCAGAAATTCATTAAAAAAGGTATTTGATTATGATGAAATCAAGTGTCTTAGTATTAATTGTAGTAATTTCAATAATCATAGTAGGTTTAATAGGAATTCCATTTGGCAATCCCCGACTTGTGGGCGTAGCAATATTACTAGAGATATTATTTATTTCAATAGCCACTCTTATTACAAAAGGTTATAGCAAAGCGCTTTACGCCTGTATTGTCCTTGCG
>DATFPS010000336.1:0-5491 GCA_035264705.1 Nitrososphaeraceae archaeon
CGTCTGCAATAGGATCAGAATATGGAATTCCGATTTCTATCATATCGGCTCCGCCATTTATCAAAGTATAGGCTATTTCTTCTGTAGTATCTAAGTCAGGGTAGCCGCCAACAATATAACAAATCAGACCACATTCATTTCTTTTCAATAATTCTTGAAATCTCTTATTTACTCTGTTGTGTGCTAGGTATTTTATCATATTTTTCTTTCTCTCTAATTCTCAAATATTGTTGAACCACTTCAACGTCCTTATCTCCGCGACCCGATAATGTCACCACAATATTCTCGTTCTTGTCCATCGTTTTTGCAAGTTTCATTGCGTAAGACAAAGCATGAGAGGGTTCCAAAGCAGGAATTATTCCTTCAAGTTTAGACAGCATAATGAAGGCATCTATAGCATCATCGTCAGTACATTCGATATACTCTGCTCTTTTAAGATCCTTTAAGTTGGCATGTTCTGGTCCTACCCCGGGATAATCTAATCCGGCCGAAATACTATGTGTCTCTGTTACTTGTCCAAATTTATCTTGAAGAAGGTAAGTGAGCATCCCGTGCAGAACTCCCTCTGTCCCAGCAGACAACGATGCAGAATGTTTTCCTGTTCTGATCCCTTTGCCTCCAGCTTCTATTCCGTACAATGATACGTCTGAATCTTCTATGAATGAAAAGAACGTTCCTATAGCGTTGCTTCCGCCGCCTACACATGCTACAATGGCGTTTGGAAGTCGATTGGATATTTCTAACATTTGCTGCTTTATCTCATGACCAATTATGCTTTGAAAATCTCTAACCATCATAGGATAAGGGTGCGGTCCTACTACTGATCCTATCAGATAATAAGTATTATGCACATTAGTTATCCAGTCTCGTAAGGCTTCATTAATCGCATCTTTGAGTGTCTGAGTCCCTACTCGAACTGAATGAACCTTTGCTCCTAACAATTCCATACGAAAAACATTTAATTTTTGTCTCTCCACATCCTTTGCTCCCATGTAAATTTCAGCATCCAGTCCAATGACAGCTGATGCAATAGCAGTGCCTACCCCATGTTGACCGGCACCCGTCTCAGCAATAACTCTTTTCTTACCCATCCGTTTTGCCAACAAGCCCTGGCCAATAGTATTATTAGTTTTGTGAGCGCCACCATGGAGGAGATCTTCCCTTTTTAGAAATATTTTTGCACCTCCAACATATTCAGTCAGATTTTTTGCAAAGTATAAAGGCGTAGGACGACCTGCATATTTAGTTAATAAATATGCAAGTTCTTTCTGAAAGTCCTCATCATTTTTATACTTTTGATAGGCTGTTTCGAGTTCTAGTATAGCAGGAACCAGCGTCTCAGGGATATATTTTCCTCCATATTTTCCGAATCGACCGCTCAGGGGATAGTTATTCTTCATTCTGTATTATGTTTGAATACATAAAGGAGTATTAAGGCATTAGGATATCACAATTGCTTAAATTGAAAGATAAAGTTCTCTAACTTTTGATGCAATATCCTTTGATTGCATAATACTGGTTCCGATTAAGAATGCGTCGGCTCCTGCTTTCTTCAAATAACGAATTTCGTCTGCGTTTCTTATCCCGCTTTCGCTAACTATAATGTTTTTTCCTTTATCATATTTTTTAAGTAATCTGTGGGTGGTTAGAATATCAATTTTCAAATTATTCAGATCCCGATTATTTATCCCAATCAGGTCTCGATAATTTTCTCCTAATTTTAGGCAGTCTGCAAATTCGTTTTCTGAATGAGCCTCAACAAGTATTTGTAACCCTTTTTTATAAGCATATTCTGTGAGCTTTTCTAAGCTACTTTCTGCCAAGTTCTGATCAAATATTGTTTTGATAAATAGCACACAATCTGCACCGACTCTGTGTGCAGCATCAATTTGAACATTGCTAACTATTACATCTTTCATAAGAATTGGAACTGTAATTTTATGCCGAATCTTGTAGATGTACTCAATCGAGCCATTAAATAAATATGGTTGTGTCAGGACTGAAACGCCAATAGAACCGGATGATATCATATTAATCGCTATTTGTATGAAATCAATTTCTGTTTGTGCGACAATTTGACCTATCGAAGGAGATGCAAATTTAATTTCTGTTATAATTGGAGCATGAGAGCATGAGAAAATAGCCTTCTTCATGCTTATAGAGTCATGGCTTCTGAAATCGTAATCTTCAGTATCATAGGCGCCTTCTTCTATGGCTCTGTAGGAATTGTCAGCGAGTGATTTTAGATTAAACCTTGAATGCGCAAATCTGCTCATCTACAAAATTTTGGAGAACAATAATATATATCCATATAATCACATGCTTCTTGGTATTCTGATATATGTATATGCATATATATATATATATTTATATATAATTAATTACGGTAGAGTCTCTCAAAACTAGATTACATAGAAGTCAGCATTCTATATAGGATAAGAATTTCTAACGAGAATTTATCTAGGATACTTAATATAATATCCATGATAAATTATTCACTTCGACAATGTCAGAAAGCGAAATATTCCGTGATAAATCAAAATTGTCACCACGATATATACCAAACGAGCTGCCGCACCGCGAAAAACAGATTGAGCAAATCAATCATATTTTCAGAGCTTCTTATTCGAATCCAAGTAAATTCCCATTAACTGTATTGCAAATAGTTGGCCCGGCAGGAATAGGTAAAACTTCTACTGTTCTTAAATTTTCTAAATTTTTGATGGAAGATTTTGCACATAATAGGCTAACTCTGAAAACGGCATACATCAATTTAAAATTACAAGGAGGTAATAAATATGCAATCTATAGGTTCCTGTTAGAAAAGGTTGCACCAGAGTTGCCATCACAAGGGCTGAGTGCAGAAGAGATGTTAAGATACATGTTGCGTTATTTGTACGAAAATAATATCTATTTACTTATCATCCTTGATGAGATCGATTATCTGATTAAGATAAGCAAAGATACAGGTATAATCTATGACTTGACTCGGCTCAATGAATTTGATCCCGACGCGCCATGCAACGTAAAGGGAGTAATATTTATTGCAAGAAGTACAGACTTCTATCACAAACTCGATCAGGCCGAGTTGAGTACTTTAGGAAGAGTTCCAATGGAATTTCCGATATATTCAATTAAGCAGGTTAGTGATATATTGGTAAATAGATGCATGGAAGCATTTAATGCAAACTCTATTGGATCAAATATAATCGATGAAGTAGCAAAAATCACTGTTTCACCTACCAATAATGGTGATGTAAGGTATGCTCTCGATCTTCTTCTATATGCGGGAAACCTAGCTGAAGTACAAGGAACAGGCAGGATAACTCAAGATCAAATAAGAAAGGTTCATGGCCAGATCGGTCTTTCTATAACTACTGAGGAAATCGAAGAATTACCAAAGAACCAGATATTCACCCTCATTGCTGTGATAAGGGCATTGCGTGCAAGAAAGAAACAATATGTAGAACTTAAAGAGATTCGACACCGCGCGTCAGAATTATCTGAAGAGTTTAAATTAAAAAAACTGGATGTCGAAGATTACCTCAATGATTTAGAAGCAAGAAGAATAATTGAAATTCGATCATTAAAGGAAATTGGCATGCATGTGACTTCTCTCAATGAACTTGAGCCAATACTTCAAAAACAAATCAAACGTGATAATATTAATGGATCTTGAGAATAAAATAACTAGTAAGGAGATAGTAGAGACAGGTCTTGGAAGTATTGGCAAAGTCAAAATAATAAAGGCTTTAGCAGAACAGGAGAGAATGGTTACTACATATACTTTGCAAAAGAAGACTCATTTAAAGAGAGAGGATATTAAACGCAATTTAAACGATTTAATCAAAATTGGCTGGGTTAAGGAAATCCGACTTGCTAATCTTATGTATGGTTTGAATTTAGAGGATCACTATATAATTTCCTTGATTACATTTTTCAAAGAGGTAGGATACATCGGTTTCTTATAAACTCATAGTACCCACATAAAATTATCTATCATTCTTTTTATCAGACTATGTTGTCTAAAAGTCTTTTCCGGTTTTTTATCTATTCTGATGTACCACTTGAAGATCGTCATCACACTAAACTTCTGCCAATATTGCATCGCCGCAATAAGATGGATGCTGTCCATAGAATTTAACTTGACATCTATGGCAGTACGATGCCAGACATATCTTTTGCAAAAAGCATATTGTTCAACGTGACCAAAAATCTCGTACCGTTACGTTCGACAAGTAATTCGATATCATCAAGAGAGTCTGAGATATCTGCTCCTTCTAATTTTTTTATTACCACATGAATGGATTCGTGAGAAATTAATGCATCGATAAACGGTTCAATATATTCGAAATCACTAGTCTTATGCTCAGCATGGTTTTTGGATTGTATAATTAACATTATTTGATTATGATATGTAAAGTACGGTGGAGACTCATCAATTGCACAAGCTAAAGCAAAATTATTTATTGTCATACTTATGAATATAATATTATTTATTACAAGATTTTATATACTCATACATCTAGAATGAAAACAAGAATCACACAATTATGAAGGATATTGTATAATTATAAGAAACAGATGACTTCTTCATTATGTGGATATATAGAGATGGTATTTATGTGCACAATATAATGTAACTTAAGAGAATATTTAAGCATAGCCCAACCCTCTAAAACAATGAAATATGTAATATTGATTGTGTTGTGGATTGATTTGAGGAAATAGATATCTTGAGACCAAAAAAGTACATGGTGTTCTTATTTAATAAACTTTACCAATTAGATTTATACTAGAGCTTTATTTGTGACGGCTACCTCCTTCTCAAAATCCTTTGCGCAAATAAAATAGCACTTAAACAGAACGTAAATGATAAAGTTGTTATTGATTTGAATGTCTATGTTTGAGCATAAATCAAAGAGAATAATAATGATTTAGACATCCAATAGATTAAAGTACGAAATATTCTGCTTCCGGATGATGTACGACTATGGCTGCAGTTGATTGATCAGGTACTATTTGTCCAGACTCTGTTAATCTCATGCCAGATTTTGTTGGATCTAGTAATTTCCAGACCAAGTTATGCTGAGAAATATCAGGACAACTAGGATAACCCCAACTGTACCTAAGTCCACGTTTTATCCCTATATTAAGTTCATTTTTTATTTTTAGGTTGATCCAATCTGCTAATGCTTCAGCAGTCTCGACTGCTAAACCATGTAAATAATATGCATCAGTATATTTATTATCCTTATTCCACATATCAATAATTTCTGTTACTCTATTACCTACTGTGACTGCCTGAAAAGCGACGATATCATTTTCTCCAAAAAAATCAGTCAGGCATAGATGTTTTTGTTTAGAGGACCTAGGAAAATCAAAAACCACCTCGCCTTTACTTTGGGGTAGATCCACTACAAGTTTTCCGTCTTTGTTATGACATTTAAAATAACCATAGACTGCCTCTGGTGCAAAGAGCTTTTCTTGT
>DATFPS010000337.1:0-15821 GCA_035264705.1 Nitrososphaeraceae archaeon
ACTGGCTCAACTTTGACCATATCCTGTGTACCCACTGCTGTATCAAAAAGATGGACTTCTACAGCAATGTCTTCCACATCTTTCGGTAGAGTGTTGGGTTTACCAACAACAGAGCCAATCACGGAATCACTTTTTATAAAAGTTGGATCTAATTTTGTTCCAATAGCAACAAGTCCTCCTGGTCTTACTTTTTCTACCATACCAGCTCCTGTCCCAAGTGTAGCAATAGTAGAATTAATTGGTTCGTATTTACTCTTCTTTTCATCTAAAAAGCCTGGGCGAATCTCAATTTCATCTCCGATTTGAAATTCTCCTTGGACCAAGGCTCCACCAATTGCTCCTCCTTTAACTTGTTTTATGGGAATACCTGGCTTGTTAATATCAAATGATCGTAGAACATGCATTATAGCTGGTGCATTCTTAGTCCTAACAGGTGTTTTGATTGTATTTTCAATCGCCTCTATTAATGCATCAATATTGAGCTTGTGTTGCGCTGACATGGGAATGACAGGAGCTTGCTCTGCTATACTCCCATTTACAAAATTCTTGATCTCTTCATAATTATCACGTGCTTTTTCATATTCAGTTAAGTCCACCTTATTCTGAACAATTACTATTTGATGTATTCCGAGTACTTGAAGTGCCAGAAGATGCTCTCTGGTTTGTGGTTGTGGCACCTTTTCATTTGCTGCAACTACAAGAATTGATCCATCCATCAATGCTGCTCCGGATAACATATTTGCCATCAAGCTCTCATGCCCAGGTGAGTCGACAAAACTTACAACTCTTATTAACTCGCTCGGTCCTCTGCAATTAGTACAAGTTGGCTGCGTGGAGTAGCAAACTGGAGGCGGACAGTTTGGACATTTATAAAATGCTGCATCAGCATAACCTACTTTAATTGTAATGCCTCGTCTCAATTCCTCGCTATGAGCGCTAGTCCAGATACCAGTAATGGCTTCGATTAATGTCGTTTTACCATGATCTACATGACCCGATGTACCTATATTGATGCTTGGTTGGTAACCAAATTCCTCGATATACCAGTCTGGTAATGTTTCCTTCCAGTGCAATAATGATCGTAAATTTCAGGGGGATATTAAGGTAATTGCCTTAAAAATTTTATTTATTTTAAGATAATTAGTTACATAAATCTAAAGAAATTTAATATAATTATATCTATTATTTCTTTACATCTGCAACTTCGGTGGTATCTGATGTTCCTGCTTTTTCTGGTATATTGCCTTCCACTAGGACACAGTTCAATTGGTATATTTCCTCAGTGACCATGTTTCCTCTCATTAATTTTCTTATTCTATTTCCCTCAGTAGTATTCTTCATCCCAACTCCTCTAGAAAGTAAAACATACTTTTTCACTCCGCCATGTACATCCGGACGCATAGGAGTTCCTGATTTGTCACTTCCACCAGTAATCTTCATCTTTCCGCCTGCAATGCCGATAACAGAAGAATCAATAATTTCTCCAATCTTTGAACCCAGCAATGGATTGGCGGCCCTATCTTTCAATTCTTGAGAAATACTCGTACCTTTGTTATCAGAAACAACAAGTTTAAATTGAGCCATATTAAGTCCAAGCATAGTTATATCTTTATTAACCTTTGCAGGATTGAAAAGAATATAAAAACCATGCTTTATATTAAGTTATTATGAACGTCAATGAGGAAACTTCTGGCAGGAATTCAGTAGAATGTCCTCGCTGTGGATTCATAATGACACCTATTCAAGTTTGCCATCTGCGTTGTCAAAATTGTGGTAATGAACTTACATGCTCTGACAAAGGCAGCTTCTGGTAATACTACGAAAAAATTAATGCACCGCTCCCGATAATGAATATAATCATTCTACTCTTTTATTGCTAAGCTAATCTTCTTAAACGCCACTTTCTAAATTTCTACATGTCTATTTAAATCAACTCGTGTAACGCGACGGAGTTATATTGGACGCCTATCCCAGTTCATTTGAAAATCATCAGTTATACTTACTGCTCTATCTTTCATAATCTCCACATACTCGTCATATCTTGCTCGAAATCCACAATATTTGCAATTTACTTCAAGCATTTCCTCATCGACTTCAGCTCTTTTATCACACTGCGGACACTTTGCTTCAAGCACCATAATATGTTATTTATGATAAATAGGATATTAAGATTAATTCATCATGAGATAACCCTTTTCAAAGTTTATAAGATTCTATTGAGTTGAAATAAGAAAAAAATAAAAAATGTAGCATTTTCTTTATATATAAAATAGTACTGCAGGTTATTCGATGAATCCAATTTCTGCAGAAATTTTTTATATCCTATAATACATTTTAGAAAGATGAAATGCATTTACTAACAAATAAGTTTTTTTGAACATAAATATTAAAGTCATATATTTTTATAAATCATCATGGAAAAGGTCTGTATGCCTCTAACGATAAAATTAAAGGAGTATACAATAAATCCAGCTCTGTTAGTAATAGATGTCCAAAATGGCTTTGTGAGTAAAGGTGGTTCATATGATCTTTTAGGCATGGAAACTTTACACTATAGAGAAATTATTCCAAATATAAGCGATCTAATTAATTTATGTAGAAATGCTGGAATTCCAATTTTCTATACTCAAGCTGTCAGGGAATCTTCTGGCATTGATCTTTTAACTAGGAGTCATAAAATTTTACCGAAATCTCGTGAAGAAAGA
Source organism: Nitrososphaeraceae archaeon (assembly GCA_035264705.1). Classification (GTDB taxonomy): domain Archaea; phylum Thermoproteota; class Nitrososphaeria; order Nitrososphaerales; family Nitrososphaeraceae; genus JAJNBK01. The sequence continues at coordinate 2,706 of DATFPS010000337.1, forward strand.
ATAAAGAAAAAGCCGATTTGTGTAAGGGAAACATGGGACGCAGCAATAGTTGACGAAATTAAGCCTGCTGAAGATGATCATGTAGTTATAAAAAGAAGGGATTCGGCGTTCCTCAATACCGAGATAGGGGTATGGCTTAGAAGTCTTAGCATAGATACACTCATTTTTTGTGGAATAGATACTTCAATATGTGTTGAGACTTCTTTACGAGATGCATTTAACATTGGGTACGATGTAGTTCTTATTTCTGATGCTACAGCATCTAGTAATAAAAAGCATTATGAATCAACATTGGAAAACGTAAAAGGTTACTATGGAATAGTAATGGATATGAAAGAGTTGAGCCAGTATATGCCACAATCTCAACTTAGTCCAATAAACAATCGAACTATAATCTAGTATTTGGTAGAGATAAAAATAAAAAGATCATCTAAAAAAGGTAAAGGTCGTTAGTTTATTTTTAAGTTTATAACTTCTCTGAAGCTAATTTTTTTATATCTAAATCTCAGACTGTACAACTCTATTCAATATTAAAATCTAGCAGTATAAATTGTTACTATTACTATTAAATTATCGAAGAAATTAAAAAGACAACAAGAGATACAGCTGGAACTCTTTTGATTACTATGATTATAGTGACTTCTCCCTAAAAGGAATAACATCAAGAAGACGAATGACTTACTATATTATGGGAAATCTTGATAGAAAGTTTTGAAGGACGGACAAAGTATGGAGACAATGATGGCAGCAACGAATTTAGAGTAAATTACAATGCAGTATACAGTAGAAGAATATGCTTTTCATTATTGGTGAAAAATTATATCAGAAAATGAGACAAGATTTGTAACTTGAACCTTAAATAACAACCGATTAATATCATACCAATCCTATTTCTCTTAGCTTTTGTGGCATATAAGTTTCTGCAAGGTACCTGAATCCATGCTTGAAAAATGCATCCAGTTCGCATTTCTCTTTACGTTTTAAGAACAGATTTAATTCTCTCTGCCATTGTTTGTCCTGTAACCATGGCTTTTTTTTCATATCATTAGCTCTATTCACATCTTCATTAGAGGCTGTCAGCCTTGCTACTTCTGGAATATTATATTCATAAATATCTGAAAACATCATACCAAGCACTTTTGCGTTTGGAGTGACTAATCTGTCACTATCATAACTCAGTGATTCGCTTCCTATCTTATACCGCAATGCAATACCAAGCCCCCACGGGTCGGCATCAGCAAAAATTACAACAGGCTTTTTCCATTCTTCATTGAGTGTCCTCACCATCATTCTCGTGGCTCTATCCGGCTCGCCGGAACCTGTCATTAAAATTGCATTATATTTTTGAATAAATCCAGATTTTCGGATATTATTTAGAACTGTATCTTTTTCTACTACCATTACAAAGTTTGCCTTTACATTAACGATTTCGACGTCACGAATGTTAGTAGGAATTAGTTGTGATGTAGCTCTGCTTCCAAGGTTACAATCAATAATATCGCCTCCAACTCGAAGTGTAATAGGTCCAGATATCATGCCTTTAGGTTTAGATGTAACTGAAAATTCTTCCCTAGGAACACCTGTCAGCAACTCTAATGCTTTGATGGCGTCATCTGAATTTTCTTGTGAATTCCAAAACTTTTGTTTATTCTTTTCGTCTCCCACTGTGCTGAGCGTAGCATAATACATACCCCGGATAGTACTCTCCATCTCCTCATCAAGTAGCCTTCTGATAGCGTTCGCCATGACTAGATACTGTGCAAAAGTAGGAATTTTTTTTGTACTATCTGGACTTACCTGAATCATTTTATTTCCTATAGTAAGCATTCGCTTCTCGTCGGACCAAATTGTATTGTCATAACCAACTTTTGGAACATCTAAAACTGGCATTGTTTTTTGAACCATTAGATCATCATTAACATCTCTCATGATTAACTTGATTTTCTTGATGACTTCTTGATGGCGTTTGTCTGCTGCAGTCAATTATGTTCTCCTTACTTTTGGTTTATTAAAAGTATCTAAGGTGATCCGACTTGTTGATTCTGGTTCCTTTTTAATATACTTTTTAGATTTCTTGTTACGACTTATTGTTTTGTTTTTTATTTTCTTTTTCTTTTCCCTTGAAGCATAAATCATGTGTTTCGTCGAGTCTTGTTTTAAGATTTCATTTTCATTTTCTTTTGTCTTGTCTGCTTCTTCCTCAATCCTCTCTCCCGTTATTTTATCTGCTTTTGTGTCTTTTGAAGTATCTATACTCTCTCCTCTGACATGTTTTTCTGCAAGGTGAGAAAATGCCTCTGAAAGTTTCTCTGAATCCACCTTAATTGATTCGGAGATTGCACTAATGATCAAAGGAATATAATGCTTGTAAAGTCTTAGTCGGCTTTCGGCCTCCTTTATTCTTAACTCTTTGCGGATCTGAGCACTCACCTTTCGATATAAATCAGCTAAACAGGCTTTCATATATCGCTTTAAATCACCTTCTGATGCAATACTTTCTTTGCCAGCAGTTTTGTATGGAATTTTAGTTGAACAAATATGAAAAAAAATATGAATTGGAAGCAATTCTACAGCGCGATCGGACTTGGAATCGGGACTCGCAAATTGCTCTTTTACTTCCTTTTTCGAAATTCCCATTTTGTTAATTTCAACCTCTGAAACCACTTCTCTTGCAACATCAGAACCTTCATCGTATAGCAGAGGAATCTTATTTGCAAATCTATGCAGTTTAAATGAACTTATATCACCTCCGTAAGCGATTCCACACTCAACTATGGTTGGTCGGTTGTTAACTAAACATGTTCTCGATGAATATCCTGTTAGAACAGGTCTTAGTACCTTTGTTGATAAGTGCTGTTGAGGCTGATTATCTGAACCAGTGTTTTCTTTGTTTGTAACGATGGTGTACTCTGAAGTCATCCCAGCAATTAGAATTTCTTCGCCAATAGGACTCAGGTGCTCGGTATTAGGTGCCTGAAACTTAGTCCGTTTGCACATATTAACTACTTTAATTAATTCATGCTCATCATATTTATCAGCAATCTTTAGATCTACATCTGCTTTGGTTATGATCTCTTTAGCTTTTTCGCTAGAAAGCTTTTGGAAGGAATTGCATAATACACCTTGCAAAGTTGTCTTTTGATTCATAAATCTGATGATTGCCTTTTTCAGAGTTTTCAAGTCCATATCGCCAGGATGAGGCAACACTTCCTTTGCTGGATGTGGCATTATCTCAGTTCTTCTTTCAAAGACAACTTTACCTTCATCAGTCTCAAATGTCAAAATAGCATATGGATTTACAATACTAGTCTGGCTAATGTAATCATAAATCTTATTCTTTGTAATGGGCGATAATCGAGCACGTAATACAGCTTCGATTCTAAAACCATAGTCATTTTGAATCTGGCTCTCTCCTGATTTAATCGTCCTCTTTAAAAGAACAATTGGCCTGTTTGTCCCAATATCTGTTCTAAGTTCAAAGTAATATTCTGATCCATCTTCTTGTGTTTTTGTCCATACCTTTAGAGGATGATCCGTATCCTTAGTAGAAAAAGCGGCGATCATTTTTAGACCCACACCAAATAGGCCGCGCTGCTGCTTTTCGACATATTTACCAGATGTTAAAAAAGAACAGACTGCTACAGGGACTTTATCTGAGGGGATTCCTATACCATTATCTTGACAACTAACAAGCCACATTTCATTGTCCGGATCTAGTAATTTTAATGACAATGAAATATTTGGTAAAATATGATTGGTTTCACAAGAGTCAAGAGAATTTTCAATTAACTCCCGGACAGCCATATAGAGAATACGCTCTGCAGTAAAGCCTGCAAGTGCAGAATTATCGACAAAGAATTCTGATTCAGCTTTTTTATCGTAACGGACTCTTCCTTTTCCATTATTTGGAATAGCAATTATGGTAGTTTCTGGCTTCATTTGTGATTGTGCAAGTTCAGCAGCATTCTTTTTCAAATATTGATGTTAGTCTGGTAACTCAATTTAACTTTTTACAAGATTCAATTTAACTTTTTACGCCAGATTTGTTGACTAGATAAATTATAATTAAATTACTATCAAAACTGTGAGCCATATGGTGTAGTAGCATTCTTCAGCTCTTGTATTTTGATAATCTTCATCTCGACAAGAAATCTTTTCTTATTTTTTTGTATTACTAAAAAGTCAGATCCAGATCCGACAATAGTTCCGTCCACTATGTCCTTAAGCTTAACCACATGTCAAATATGTAAAGAATCCTTAAGAGTTTTACTGCTCACAAAAGCATAGTTAAATCTTGAATGACAGTCTAGAACTAGTCTTCTGTTCTCGTATATACTATAAAAAAGATCAGAAAAAGAAAGTATTTGTGCAGCAATAGTTTTCATAAGCGTTTATGTTCCTTACCTCTACAAGAAGAAAAAACAGATAAGAGAAGAGTTTGAAAGACAGCAGTAAATTGACAAGATCTATTAAAAAATAGTATGACAATTAAATCAGGGATGATATTTTTACCATGAGCTGACGTCTCAACCAGAATCCTATCTTGACTATCATCTTTGAACTTGGATAGTTTTTACTTTCTATTCCTATTAGCATCTAGAGAAAATTGATAAAGTATACTTGGTAACTTAACTTTATCTCTGAAAATCGATGATATATGGAAAGTATCTTCTGCATGGTCTGCGTAGTGCAATAAGTGTATATATATATTTATATATACATATATATATGCTAGAGATTTTCCATAGCATAATCTTATTCTGCTTCTTTTTGATAACAACCTAGGATGTCTTATGTTAGAATATCATCAATCCGCCCTTGCTTAGTCGCTATCTTTATCTCATGAGCTATTCTCCTACCCATACTCATAGGTTTATCAAATATCAGTCCTGAATATGGCGAACCATCAAGATACAGATTTGTTCCTGCGACGATCCTTGCTGAAAACTCAAATGTAGTAAATTTTCCTTCTCTGTCGTATACACCCTCGATACAAAAAGGACCTGTCATTCCTGGTGGAACAAGACGACTTGCTGTTTTGACAAATCTTTCTCCCATAGCATACACTTCCTCTAACAACGATTCCCTTAGAACAAGAGGAATATTGCCTACTACATTATATGATGGTTGCATTTCAATGCCTAATTGTTGTTTAGCAGGTATTCTACCCATACCATCAACATCCGACTCATATCTTCTGTCTACACCCATAAATTCAAGTACTTTTGTAATTGGGGAATAAAAAAATTGCAGATAGGTTGGAACACCATTTACATATTCTTGTATGTATAGATCATCTTCACTAGTAATAACTCCCTGGTCTATCAATTTTTTTGCACCTTCTTCGAAACTTTGCCTATTCCAAGCAAGGAAATATCCTCGACCACCGGCCGCTCCATGTAGTTTGACAATACATAGTCTTTGAATGCTCTCTTTTGATTCTATATATCTTGGTGTAGTCAATAGTGCTTCGTTCATTAGTTTTTGTTTTAGTTTTCTATCTGCTTCCCATTTTATGATCCATTTATTTCCAAAAAAAGGAGAAGTGATCTTTTCAATCTCTTCTCTGCTCATATAAGCTATCATTGTTCCATGCGGAATAATAATAGAATTAGTTTTTCTGAGATGTTGTTGACACGATTCATCTGAGATTTCATTAAATTTGTCAACTAATATCATATCGTCAATGAAGTTAAATCTTTTATAAAGTCCAAGCCGACTTTTTTCACATATTAGTAATGTATTAAATCCTTCATCTTTCGCGCCTTTTAGTACCTGGAGCGAACAATGTGACCCGAGGGTAGCTATAGAATATCTTTTTTTTTTCGACTGTTTTACCACTATGTACATTCAGTAAATGGCCGGTGATTAAAATACTTCGAAGTATTAGCGTGTGTTAGTAATGTCTTTTAGATTGGTATATCTGTTAGCATAATAAGAAAAGGTCTTAATCTCGTTGTTGTGACCTGCAATATAGTATTTGTGAAATCAAGTAATATTGCTCTTCAAACTAATTAGCTACTCTAAATCACATCTGATATAAATTCATATGTAGATAAACAAAAAGTGAATATGTTCATATTTTGCTTTTTACAATAAGCTTTTGAATTACTATGATATAATTATATTACCACGGAGGAGAGCAAGACAGATAAGAGATACATATATTAAAATCCTATGCAGATGAGGTCTTCTTATCTTTTATCAGGTAATTGGTTGATCTAGATGGTCACCACCTCTATAAGAAATCAAGTAAAAAGATTAGGTTCTTCCACCAGTGGAGGTTATAAATTCTGCAATTAACTTGATTACAAAAGCTATTCCCCCTACAACAGCCATACCTAGAAGTACTAGACGAAGGTGTGTAAAATAGTCATCTTTGCTTGTCTTCTTAGCTAATTTCATTGTCTGAATGATTTCTATAACTTTTCGCTGCACAAATGCCAAAAGATTCACTTCAAATTCTTGCACGCATTATTTGAATCTACTGAATTAAAGTTATTATATGTTTACGCTACAATAATGTTAATATTGCATTGATAGGATGGCGCAATTAAACTTTATATCAAGAAAAGGTGCTAAAATGTCATATTTAGATCAGTGCTTGATAATATAACCATGGCTACTAGTTTATTCAGCATAACGAAATAAAAGACACCATAAATATATTTTAATATGACTAGAATAGTTCGCTCTTATCTAGATAACGTTGGCTGAACTGCATAAACAGGCTCCTTCTCTGTTCTCTGCATTTCAACAAAAGTTTCGGTATTCTGAATTCCTTCAATTTTGCCAATCCTCTCGATTATTATATTGTGAAGCTCCTCTAGGGTTCGTGCATTTACGTTAACAATCATATCGAATCTGCCAGTCACTTCCGACAATAACCTAACTTCTGGTATCCTTAATAATTCCGAATGAATTGGCTCTTTTAGTTTGGGATCTCTATTGATACCCACAGTCGCCTTTACATTAATTCCGAGCAAGCCTTCATTGATGATAACCGTAAATTTCTTTATAAGACTTCGTTTTCCAAGACGCTTTATTCTGCTATAAAGAACAGATGCATTTACATTCAATTTTTTACTCAGTTGCGGTACTGAAATACTTGCATCTTTAGTTAGTTCAGATAATATCCTCATATCTAATTCATCGAATCGTTGCAAATTTTATCCTATTTATAGTTCGTAGTATAGATTAATAAATGTAATTTTAAATCTTACATTGATTAGGAGAGAAATAATAATAATAATAATTTCTGTTCCAATTAGAAGAGACTCTATTTCTTGATTGCTTTAATTTTATTTCTTCGGATGAGGCATGCGTTGATAAATATAATATAAACAGCAAATATTATATAATTTATGAAAGGATTATGAGCAGATGTTTGGCAGAGGTCGAATAAAGCCAGGTGAGTATGTTTTTGTGGTCCAACGTGATCAGAATTATAATAGACTTATCATAGGTATGGTTCAGTCTGCTAACGGAAACAAAATTCAAGTAAGGGGCTCATACATTCGTCCTGTAGGTTTAATTGAACGTGTCAATAGAGGTCACGCGGGAGACAGACCCAGAGAAGTTCTCAATAACCCTGATCCGAACAACTGCATCTTTATGTTAATAGACAGAGTTGAAACAGGTATCTTCAATCAAGAAATTGACCAGCAGACAAGCAAGATAATATGGATAAACGAAAAGCGTTTCTTTGTTTTAGACGGTTGGATAAGAGAAAATCTTCCCGACATGTTTGCAGATGTACTAAGAGCAGATACGGAGCAAGAACGTTTGCAAGCACGAACAATACTCTTGGAAAAAATGAACTCATTATACGAAAAAGATCTTAAAGATCATCTTTATGCTGTAGCAAGAAGTACAAAAGTACTATAGACGTTTGAAAGTTTTATATTATGGTGACTATTAGACAATCTTTTGAGTATGGAATACGTATATGCTGCTTTATTATTGCATAAGTTAAAGCAAAATATAACAGAAGATAATATTGCGAACATTATAAAGGCCACCGGAGTTACTCCGGATGATGTTAAGGTAAAGGCTCTAGTTGCAGCTTTAAGTGAAGTAAATATCGAAGAAGCCCTAAAGGCAGCTCCACTTGCATCAGCCGCTACTGTAGGCGCGGTACCCTCTGCAGCATCAGCACCGTCGGCTGCTAGTGCAGCACCACATGAGGAAGAGAAGAAAGAAGAGAAGAAAGAAGAAGAGGCACTGGAAGGACTCTCATCACTCTTTGGATAATCTTTTACTACTTCATTTGTTAGAACTAGTTGTTGTTATGGATTCTTATGTAGATGTAATAAATTTTCCAATCAAAGAACCCGTCAAAAATAATTTATAGCAGCCAGTGTTTCAAAAATGCACATCTTTTTGCAGCTTTACTAAATTCAGTTGGGTTCATATCCTCTTTTTTTTGCTTCGTTTGCCACTGTGTAGGCTTTAGATTGAGCCCTAGGAAGAACAAGTGCAACAGTATCCTTGGAAATATACGCAGATTCAGAAGCTAGTACTAATGCCTGCTGATGAGTTTTTAGCAGCAAAGGCATGACCGTTTCTGATGTAAGATATCCTGCTTCTGTTGCTAATGCAAGAGCTTCCTGAAATGACCTTGATATTTCATTACGATATTGTTCCAAATTTATTTTTAGGTCGGATTCCTTTAATAGCAACCCTGCAGCAATAGCAAAGTTAAGAGCAATACCTGCTTCAATTGGTTTAATATTAAGCTTGCTCATTAAGGATGCAAGTTTTTGTGAAATAACCTCACCTTTCCTAGCGATTACTGTGTCTCTACTTACCCATATACTTCCCTGATCTATTTTTGTTGGGACGTTTGCCTCCTTGAACTCTGAGAGAACTGGGCCTGGAGTAATTCCAGTATTGCCTGCAGGGATTGAAATTTCCTTGGAGGCAATGTCACCTCCCTTGGCAGGTAGAAATACTTTATTCTGGTCAAATATCAGACTCAATTTGAACGGGCTTATTTGAGTAAATATCAATCCACACTGTCCTTCCAATTCCTTGCTTAGACTTTCCAATCCAGGTACATCTTTTACTTTTTCGAATGCTCTTTGTGCAACCTTATTCTTAATTATCAGAATCTTTATGTCATTTCTTAATTTTTTTCGAATCATCATTAACTGGGTGGCCCGAACTTTGGTCATCTTTGAAAGTGCAATCACATCATAGTTCTTAGGAAGTTCTTGTAGTTCATGGAACATCGTACGTTTCTTTTTGGGATAGCTTTTTCTCTCTGCTATTTTAATATCAGATACCATTCTATTATTCAGCCTTCTTTCTCTGGTCTTCCTCTTCTTTTAATGTTGTCAGTTTGGCGGGCTTACCCATAGTAAACTTTACTAATGTATTCCGAATATTTTTTTCTCCCTGTGGTAGTTTTTTCTCGACGGCTGATATTACAGCACTAGCATTTGTTGCAAGTTGGTCATCATCCATTTTTTCATCTCCAATTTTTGCAGATACATTTAACTGATTTTTTGCTCTTACACGAACGGAACCTCTAAAACGAGTTGCAATAGCTTCTATCGGTGCACCATATGGAAGTGGTGTTGGCATTTTTCCTTTCGGCCCTAAAAATTGTCCCAATGAGCGACCAACCGTTGCCATATATGCTGTGTCAGAGACAAAAAAATCATGCGCTTTTACTACTTTGCGTGCTTCTCTCTTATTTGTTCCTAATCTGTCCAGTTCTTCTGGTTCTATCACCCTGTCAATTTCAGTTTTCCGAGCACGTGAACCCATGTCGCCAGAAGCAATAACACAGATGCTTGCTTTACGAGCAGGCTTGTTTGGTAAATTTACTACCTCATTAAGATTAAAACCTTTTTTTACATCTATTTCTTTCAGTACGAGTGTTAATTCAACTGATTGATTAAAGTTGCGCTTGGTCGCTCCGTCTCGCGCCAGCTTTATTAGATCTCTAAGTCTACTATCACGTACCATCTCAAATACAAACCGTCAATGCGTAGAAAGCCACTTAAAATCGTTTAGAAATTTACAAGAAAAATCTATTTATCTAATCTGCATAGCAAATAATGTATATTAAAAGACGGCTTTAAAATGGCGGGCCCGGTGGGCTTCGATCCCACGACTTCCGGCTCTCCTCAGGAATTTAGAAGGCAGGCGCTCTATCCATGCTGAGCTACGAGCCCGCTTCAAGAGACTCTTCCACTAAGTGGATTATGAGCTAAACGCTTAGCATGGTAGGACAAAGTTGAATTATCCTTTATAAAATGTTTAGTTTTAGGAAATAATATATATGAAGTCTGGCTGGATGTTTTTAATATCTAGTTCATTATATCTTAGAATGGCTGCTAGAAATCATATTTATTTGAACGAATATATATAAACAATATTCTCAACCTAAACGCCATTAATAATGTCAATGACAGCACATGATAAGCCTAAAGCCTATAGAAACAACACATATACCTTCTTAAAAAGTTATTAATCTTATTCTGAGCATTATTATTATTATTTTATTAATAGGTGCGTAGCATTAAAGACATTTAAGGATAATATCCTTTCTGATAAAGTATAATAACATGGATAAGTATACATGTGATAACTTACGCTCTAACGTCAGGGATAGGATGACCATCATATGATTATAGAATACAATGTTAAATATAATAAAAATATTAAGAAAACGGATTTACAAAGTAACATCTGCGAAATGTTTGCTAATGAGCAACGACAGGTAGATGAGATCGTTGATGTACACTCTGAATTAATTAAATTGTCTTCTATAATCCGCTATACGCTTTTTCAAAACAATATAGATCAAACGACAAGCAGCAGGAGTTTTAAAAATAAATGATAAAGGAAACACTAGTGCGTGATAAAACTACAAATATTCCAGTGAAGATAATTGAAGATAGTAAAAACATCGATATCTCAACATTCATTGAAGAGATCAAAGCGATTTATCGCAAGTCAGAGAAAACTAAAGCTGTTCTTCATCTTGCAGGGGATATCAAAGTCGGTACCACTCCACACGAAATACTGGCAGAAACAAGAATGTACAAGCTTTTACATTATCGTCCCCTATTCAGTAGAACCGCAAAGACACCACTACTGATTGTCTATGCTTTAATGAACAAGTCATATATCTTCGATTTGCAACCTGATAAGAGCTGGATTCGCAATTTGTTAGCCCAGGGCTTTGATGTCTATCTTATAGATTGGAAAGCACCTACAAACGTCGACAAATTCGTTTCATTTGATGATTACGTCAATTGGTACATAGATGATTGTGTAGAGATTGTCAGAAGAAAGAATCATGTCGACAAAGTAACTCTGCATGGTTATTGCTTGGGCTCAACGATGTCCGTGATGTATACTGCGCTACATCAAGAAAAAATTAGAAACCTAGTTGCCATTGCACCTATAATTGATGCAGAAAATGATACAACAGTCCTTGGTAATTTGTCTAGACATTTTGATGCTAATAAACTGTTTGATTCTATTGGTAATCTACCTTATGAGCAGTTATACGCGGCCTTTTCGATCCTAAAGCCATTTAAACAAGGAGTAAATAAATACATTAACCTTGTTGAGAATATAGATAATGACAATTTTGTTCAGAACTTCCTTAGAATAGAGAAGTGGATTTTTGATACTCCACCTATTGCAGGAGAAACATATAGACAATGGATAGAAGACATACAACAGAAGAACCTTCTCATCAAGAATGAGATGAGGATAGGAAATGAAATTATTGATCTATCAAATATTAAGGTTCCACTTCTAAATATAGTTGCAGAAGAAGATCATCTTGTATCTCCACAATGTAGTATACCACTAAATGACTCTGTATCAAGTATTGACAAAAGATTAATGCGCTTTCATACAGGTCATGTCGGACTTATATCTAGTAGCTATTCTCAGAACAACGTTCTTCCAAAAGTTGGCCAATGGCTCAGAGCACGGTCACAATAGCCTGTTAAACTTGTTTGCATGAAAAACATCTAATTTAAGACCACGATAATAATAACTAATTTTTATATAAGTATTTTAGGATAATTATCCCTCTTGGGTAGTCTTTCGTTTTCTTTCTATCGGTATCACTATTACTTGAACCAAATCACCCTCTTCAATATTCAATGCTTGTCTCTCAGCTTCTGGAATAGAAATTCTGCCTCCAGTTTGGACGGTTGTCTTGAACATTGCATAGTAATACGTCAAGCCCTGAAGCATAGACAGAAAATTCTGCATGATGTCCTGCTGTGTAGCAGAATACTGTCTGATAAAGTCTCTCTGAACTTCAGTTCCCTTTTCCACTGCTTTTTTAAATGCATCGGTTGTATCATCCGCTCGAAAGATGTCAGTCATTTGAATGAATTTATACTGTCATTTATTTAATGTTAGTGTTAAATTATTCTCTTAATCTTCAAGAAATTTTAATATTTCCCTATTGAATTCAATAGGTTTTTCAACATAAGGTGTGTGGCCGCAATTGTTTATTACTACAAGACTACTATGTGGGATTTCGTAATATCCTCTTGAATATTGCAATGGTATCGTCCTGTCATTATCCCCCCATACCAACAATGTTGGGGTAAGGATATTTGATAATCTACCAGGAAGTCTCGGCGAATCTCGCATTCCAAGCAATGTTGACATAAATGCATACTTAGAATTTGGAAGTCTCATTCTGTTCACAAAATCCTTGATAGTATCTTCTGTAACAATACTGGGATCATACGCCATTTGCGTAAATGCTCTAAGTGCATTTTCATAAGTGGGATACAATGCTGCCATAATATATTGATCAAGATGATGAGTAGACGACCTCATCATTCCTGCCGGCGCAGCTAAAACTAATTTTTCTATTCTATTATTACTTCTGATTGCAAATTCTGTTGCTAAATGTCCTCCAAATGAGGATCCAACTATATTCAGTTTATCAATATTTAGATTTGTTAAAAAATCTTTGAAGAACTTGACAAAAAAATCCATAGTGTATTCTACTGTAGGTTTATCACTATATCCAAAACCAATAATATCAGGAACTATTACTCTAAAATGTTTACTTAAATCTGGGATAACACGTAACCATCTTTCAGCAGAGGCTCCTAATCC
>DATFPS010000338.1:0-3172 GCA_035264705.1 Nitrososphaeraceae archaeon
CTGAAAATCTCCTATCTGGATATACCTCGAGTATGAGCGGTGATTGTTCTGGTACTATAGATAATACTGGCGAAACCAATGAGTGTACTATTACTAATGTGTATCAACCTGAAGATAAATCAGCTCAACTAATAGTTATCACGAATGTTATTGATAATAATAATGATGATGATTCTGACCCTATCAGAAAACCATCTGCCTTTACCATAACAGTTAGTGGCAACAATCCAACACCCAGATCTTTTCCTGGAAAATCAGGATTAGGTGTAATTGTCAATCTAGATCCAGGCAGATATAGTATCACAGAAAAAGGACCATCTGGATATACAATAGATTATTCTGATGGCTGTCAAGGAACCATAAGTGCCGGCGAAGCTAAGGCATGTATAATAACAAATGAATCTATTCTACCTCCCCAGCCAACACCATCGCCTGTTCCTTCCCAACCACAACCACTGCCAGTTATAGAAACAATTACTGGCTTCTCAGCACCTTATGGAATTGACTTAAGCCTAGATAACGACTTGATATATGTCTCTAACTTTGGTCAATTCAATGTAACAGGAACAGTTTCAGCGATAAATGGTACAACTAACACCATAGTGGCAACGATGTATGTAGACAAAAATCCTCAAGCTATTGCTTACAATTCTGCTAATGGATTGTTTTATGTGGCTAATACGTATTCAAATACTCTGTCGATAATAAATGGAACAACCAATTCTTTAATAGGCTCTATGCCTGTAGGCGATGTTCCGGGAAAAGGTCCAACAGGAATTGCAGTTAATTCAATTAATAACACAGTATACGTGACAAACATGGGCTCAAACACTGTTTCTGTAATAAATGGTACAACTAATGTTGTAGTTGGTAATATAACCTCGGGAATGGGAGGAAGTCTCTTTAGCCCTACAGGAATTGCTTACAATTCAGATAATGACAACCTTTATGTAACAAACCGAGGATCAGATACAGTTGCTGTGATTAATGGTACAACTAACATGTTAATTGACGAAATACCTATAGATGCTATATCTCCTTCAGGTATCGTTTACAACGCAGCAAACAATTACGTTTACGTGACAAACATGGGCTCAAACACTGTTTCTGTAATAAATGGTACAACTAATGCATTGGTTGCAACTATTCCAGTAGGTTTAGGACCTAATGGCATTACATACAATCAAAATGACGGGGATGTTTATGTAGCTAATTCTATTAACGGAACGATATCGGTTATAAGTGGTTTAACAAATACAGTCAAGAACACTATTCCAATAGGTATCAATAACAATCCTATTGGCGTATCATATGATCCCACTACTAATACCTTATTTACTACAAACTCTAATTCAAATACGGTTTCTGCAGTCAAGAACCAATAAAGACACAGCTATTTTTTTAAAAGGACTACTAGTGAATGTTAGACTCATCGTGAGCTGTATATAAGGATGTGGATATGGTGAAATGCGAGATACACAAATTTGACGGCTCTGTTAACTTTAGGAAAAGATGTATCCTTTTTTTATATTGATACTCACTTGTAGGAAGTGCATAAGATCTGATATGGGGTCTGTATGGAGAGGTGTCTTGCCGTCTCGAAGTGATGTCCTTAATCAATCCCTGGCTGAATCAAAGCAAGGGGATCTTAGGGAGGTAGAATTAGATTATTAGTTCTCCCTCTCTCTTCTTTGCAACTTTTTAAAGGAAAGCTGCGATACCTTATGATGATGTCTTCAGCATCAAAAGATAAACTGATCGACACTATAATAGATATTGGCTCCAAAACTGGTCAGTTTTCAGCATCAAGAGCAAAAGAAACAGACATAATACTTGAAAGGAAAATTATAGATATAGAATATGATGGGGATTCAGGTAGAGAAAAGATAGACAATACATATAGAGCATACATTCTTTTAGATGACTCTGCTCTGGAGGCAATGTACAATGAAGAGATTACTGACTCTTCTCGAGGAATTGATGCAGGAGTAAGTAGTGGTAACATTTCCTTTGGAACCTCAAAAAGTTTCTTTAAAGGTAAAACATTTGGTCATAAAGAATTTGGAAAGACATGGTCGTTTAACAATAGAGACAACGAAGATGATAGGAATAATAACAATAATAATGAAATCACTAAAGAAAAAGGAAGAAACATTTCTTTTGACATTGAACAAATTCGCAACCCTATAGAGCAGATACTCCGACAAAATGGGTGGAAATTATCTCTTGTTGTTTCAAAAAATGATGCTTTATACAAGAAGGAGAAAAGAGGTTGGCTCAAATAATAATGTTAAACAATAATAATCTAACAATTGCTCTCCATTAAACGTAACAAATGCAATTTGAATTCAAAGATACAATCAGATCATATCACAATTTCCAACTCTTTTCATCTTTGAACTACATCAGACATACCATTTCTCTATGCTCTTTGCCATAACATGTACAATAATATTTTATTGAGCAGCTGTTGAATATTGAGGAAAATGATATCAATCAAATATATTCTTCATTATATCATACTACCGTGTCTTTTCACTGCTCTTCTCTTTTTTTCTATAGAAGTTGACTAATAGATAGAAACCTATAATTTGGCTTTTGAGATTAAATTTGTTGTAGAAAAGTAAATGAGATGCATTATCGTCATCATCATCCTTCTCCTCAAAGGCCATTTTCTATTTCTTCTTCTACTACCTCCTTTTCTTGTTCTATATACTAATTTATGAAATGAAAAATTAATGCTATTCAGGATATTAGATCTATGGGCCAGATTAGCTTTTTTACTTCTGTCGTTCCTGTTAGCAAATTCTGCTATACTTTTATCGTTGAAGGTATTCCACAGCACGGATTGTCATCAGTAGAAGAAGAGGCACAGAGTACAATAATAATAATCCTTTCGGCTTTAAACCTATCAAAAATTCTACAGCGATACGATAGTAATTTCATTACTAGTTGGGGATCTGAAATAACTATTGATAGTCAATATCTATACCTTCGTGATGTTGCTGCTGTCGATTCCTCAGATAACATGTATATATATAGCTGATAGTGGAAAATGTGCATGAAAAGAAGGAATTTGTCTATATAGTATGTTTCTCACCTCCATGTCTTGCATTATAGACAGTTTTTTTGTTGTCATTCTCAATTAAGATAAAAAATATTTGCTTTAATC
>DATFPS010000339.1:0-4120 GCA_035264705.1 Nitrososphaeraceae archaeon
AAAAATTGAGAATAATTCATAGGTAAACCGCTACCAGCAAGTTTACCATCAATGACCCAACTGAAATTGGTTGGTCTGTCTGCCATACGACCATACATCCATCTATAAGCGTTCCCAATTTTTGTCATTGCTATTAAATCATATTAGAGTACAAAATAACTGTTTAGCAATTGTACAACTCTTGATAATTGCACTTTACTATTGCTCGTTCATTTCCTAGTCCTAAAATTACATGAAAAAGCATGATTTTTAATAATAATATATAAAATAGTGTAGATAATTCCTCTTTCATCTTCAACTAGTATATTTTTTTGTTATATGTTTTTCCTTATTTCCATTTCAAATATCTTTGTCTAACTTTTTTTCCAATCCTACTTCTAATTATCACTAGCTCCCCTTTTATCTTCTTTACTGCTACATATATCTTCATCAAAGACAGGACTCACATTTATTTTCTCTTGTAATGTGCCATTTATAATGGAACAAATCTTCCGTTAATTCATTTTTATGAAATTATTCAATGAAATTTTGCTTGATAATGTGTTAGTAAGTTGACGGTATTCCACAGAGTTAACTTAACTGACCACCGCCATTGGATTCCTTGCTCTTATATTTTCTTTATAATTTAAACTAATAATAAGATGAAATAATTTATACACCACTTTGTCTATCTTCATATATAGTGTATCAATTAATAGCAAGCCTTGAAGAACTTGTTAAAGAGTTTACTACAGTCAGGAAAAATACCATCAATCTTTTCAAACCTTTAAAGATAGAGGATGCTGTCATTCAATCAAATGATTTTGGCAGCCCTCCGAATTGGCATATAGCCCATGTAACTTGGTTCTTCCAAAAAATATTGGAAAAGTATGGCGAGAAAAAACTTTCAAACATAAAGATTCCCTTAAACTATCTTAACTCCTATTACCATAAGTTTGGTGAAATTTTACCAAAAAATGAAAGAGGTAAATTCCCCCGCCCAACTGTCGAAGAGGCTTTGAAATACAGATCTATTATCGATAGGCAAATTATTTCATTTTTAAGAGAGCTCGAGTTATCAAATAAAATATCTGAGGAGACATTATATGATATTATGCTTGGAAATCAACATGAGATGCAGCATCAAGAGCTAATGGTCTATGATTTTCAGCATTATTTTCAGCGTTTTCCATATGAATATGATAATTATAAACCTATCAAAGTAAAAAATCCTCCTTTAGCCGTGGAACAGCCTAAAGGCATGGTAAGTATCCCCGAAGGAATTTATGAGCTTGGATTCAATGGTAAAGATTTTTGTTATGACAATGAATTGCCAGAGCACAAAGTTTACTTACAGCCGTTCAAAATAGATGTTATACCTATCACAAATGGAAAGTTCGTTGAATTCATTAAAGACGGCGGATACGAAGATTATAGATACTGGTTGGCGGATGGTTGGGAATTGGTAGTTGAGCAGGGGTGGAAAGCTCCTCTTTATTGGGAGTATGAAAAAGAAGAGGATGCATGGATAAAAAAGGATTTTCGTGGTATCAACAAAATTGAATCAGATGAGCCTGTTACAAATATCAGTTACTATGAAGCTGACGCTTATGCCAGGTGGGCCGGACTGAGACTTCCAACTGAGGCTGAATGGGAAAAGGCGGCAGGCTGGAATGAAGATTTACATATCAAGACCGTCTACCCGTGGGGAAATGAAAAACCTACTTACAAACATGCCAACCTAATGGAATCATATTTATGGGCTCCCACAAAAGTTGGATCATATCCAGCAGGAAAGAGCTATTATGGCTGCCATCAGATGATAGGCGACGTATGGGAGTGGACATCATCCGAATATATGCTATATCCTAAGTTTAAATCTAGATTTTCTGAATATACTGACAAATGGTCAATAAATCAGAAGGTATTAAGAGGAGGAAGCTTTGCCACACCATTCAACCAGATAAGAAATAGTTACAGAAACTACTTTAAACCACATGAGCGAGTTCTATTTGCAGGATTTCGCTGTGCCAAAGATAATTAATTTGGAAAAGAAGGACAATCAATTACAATAAAAATTATTAGATAATGTAAAAATAGGAGCTAGCAAAAATAACCTGCAATAAAAATTAGGAGCGCTTATAGTTGATCACGTAACTGTTCGGTTCGTAAAAAAAACCGTATTCTTTCTCCAATTCTCTCAGCCTATTTACAATCCTGTTAATTCCAAAACTTTCAATAGTTTCAAATAGCTTTTCTTTTAATCCCATTCCTAATTTCATTGCTTTCTCCAAATCTTCTTCATTACAAACTCCATTTGAAAGAAGCCAGGCAGCACTATTAGCAGCAACTGCAATTAAATTTATAGGATCATAATTCTCTGCTTCTTGTGCTGTAAGATCTATCCGCTCATATTTTTTACCTTTATAATCGTAAAATCCCTTACCGGATTTCTGCCCCAAATTCCCTTCATCAAACAATTGTTTTATTTTGGGATGAGGATTAATCACACCATTATCGCGGGAATACATTTCTATTGTTGCTTTATGGATAACGTCAAGACCTGTGTAGTCTGCTAGCTCGAAAATTCCCATCGGAAAGGCCATCTTGAATTTCACTGCCGAATCAATTTGCAAAATAGAAGCTTTATCCCGGTCTAGGCAATATGCTGCTTCGTGGACCAAGGGAATAAATATTCTGTTAACAATAAAACCCGCAACATCCTTCCTGCATAAGATAGGTTGTTTACCGATTCGTAGCACATAATCCATTGCCTTATCAGTTATATCCTGGTTTGTTAACTTGCCAGGGATGACCTCTACTAGCTGCATCAACTGGGGAGGGTTAAAAAAATGTAGGCCAATAAAATGCTCCGGTCTATTAGTCAATTCTCCCAACTCAGTAATGGGCAAAGTGCTGGTATTGGAGGCATAAATAGTCTTAGTTTCAGAGCACTGGTTTATCTCGTTATACACTTTCCTTTTTAGATTCATGTCTTCTGGTACTGCTTCAATCATCATATCGGCGCCTCTTAATGCTTCCCTGAGATCTACTACAGGTAAAATGCGGCCTAGTATATCCGCCGCCTGACTAGTAGTTATCTTTTGTTTTTCGACAAGTTTATTAAGTGACCACTGAATTTTTTCCATTGCCTTAGCGAGAAAAGATTGATCTATGTCTCGCAACGTAACATTATAGCCTGCCATAGCTGAGACCTGTGCTATTCCATGACCCATTATTCCTGAACCTAGAACCGTTATCCTGTTAATCGATGACATTTACAAACAATTAACGATGGAGGCATTTTTAATTTTGCTATTTACTGAGCGGCATATTTAAAGAAGACCTGATTAATGTTATTTCATATTTGGATTTAAAGCGTTTCACTTTAGATGTAACAAACCTTTCTAACAAAATGACTATCGGAGAACCAGAAGAAACTGTCCAGAGGATGAATTTTGTTAAATATAGGCTAATAGATCTTTATAAGAGAAATATAGTAAAAATTAACCACTCTGCTATGGAATTGGTATGCGCCAGGCACTTGATACGTTATGGTTATAGTGTTGACGTAGAAAAACAGCTCACAGATATCCTGGTGTGTGATCTTCACGCAACCAAGGGTGATGGCGAAGCAATAGTTGAAATCGAAACTGGATTCATTCCACCAGAACATGCACTCGATCCTTTATCTTACTATGTTGCTAGGATCGCAAGCAAAATCGCGAGATATAGTAAATTTGCAAATCAATTTGTCTTAGCAACACCACCTGTCAGTATTCTTCCTATACCCAGGATATTTAGCCGACCTCCACGTGATAGGAAAGAAGAACAAATCGAAAAGGTTAAGCTTTTTTGTGATAGGTATTATCGTAATCCGCCTGTGAGTTTGAATGAAATTCTGAATGGAAGATTACATATGGTATATATTATAAATATCGATGACGGACAGGTCAAAGAAATGGATGTAGATCAATATTTCGAAGAAATTCTTAATTTGATATCAATACCAAATAGTATAATACAAGACCAGTAACAATTCTAGAAAGCAATATAATCGATATATTAATTTTCATTTATATCTTTATCAAAGTATGGCAAAATCGTTTTTTCTTAAACGATTCTTGTTTGGATTTCCTTT
>DATFPS010000340.1:0-8632 GCA_035264705.1 Nitrososphaeraceae archaeon
AATGCTTGCAACTTTCTTGCTAATCTATTCTCAAGGAAGAGAACGCTATATACATATATGAACAGCCAAGGTATAAAGATAATTTCTCCGGCAATAGAGTGAAATGATTGCCAGGAGATAGGATTCGCAGATACTATTAATGCAAATAATGATAATGAGAGTATGCGTATTATATTTATCATAGCAGTTCCTATAGTACCTATTACGAAATAGGTCAATTTTCTCTTTAAAGGAATATTCATTTTTAGAAAAAATATGAGCATGATTAGACTATAAATAATCATACTATGGACCCCGGCTGATGGCCAAAACACTATCAAATTCATCGGTCCCTGTAAACCATTCAAAGCCAACATATTATCTCGTGCAGACACTAGTGGACCATCTGGTCCAAGATTTATGATGGAGCTGTCAATAAGTCTGATTAAGCCCTGATCTATTTGTAAATATAGAGGTACAATATATTGAAGAGGACCAAGGGTATCTTTTGGAAAGAATGCGTCAAGAGACAAGATCACTACAATCCCTGCTATAAATACCAATCCTGCAGGAGCAATTTTGAATCCTTTCTTTCCATATAATATAGATAGACATATACTTACGTAGAGCACCATTATGATAAAGTCCCACATAAGAGTCCAGCTTTCCTGTATCTGAACGTTATAGATAGACGCAGCAGCTCTAATTGACTCTTTGAGTCCTAATTCTTCAATAGCAATAAAATATCCTACTGTAATACTCAATACAGCTATTATAAGGTAAAATTTCTTACTGTTGATCTTTTGGTTTGACCCAATTACCTCTGCTGCAATAAAAACTATAGCAAACAAAAGGCCTCCACGTCCCACATTCCATGATAGGTAAAATGTACCAGGATAAGCAATCAAAGTAAACATAATTGGCGCGATGAGAAGAAGAGTAACAATTATACCGGAATTGATTCTAAATTTCTTTAAATCTGTCTTTATATCAGAAGAGACACTTTTCTTTTTATCGAACAAACGAAGCCGCCTTTATGGTTTTTTAGTCTAAATAAAAATATCTTATACTATTATCTTTGTATAATAGCATCTGAGAACCATTTTGGAGACATTTCCTTTGCTTGCTTTAATAAGAAGGTTATACTGCTGTCAAGAATATAGGTATTTGCGAAATCCTCCTTGCTTCTAATGCTTCTACCGTATGCTTGAACTAACTTTAAAATTGCGTTCCACGTATACCAGTTTGGATCCCTTTGTTTCATAACAGAAATTTTCCTATCAGTAAGATCTGCATATGGCACTTTCACAATAATCTGGAATCTAGAAAGACTATCCTTTAGATCTACTCCAAGATATAAGGATGGAGATATCAGTACTGTTGGTTTTGAGCTTTTATAATGCTTTTCAAGCATCTCATTTCGATCGAATTTTGATCCTGTTTCTATAAGTCTAATTGCATTTTCTTTACTAATGTTCTCCTTTATAAAACGAAGTTGAGAGTAAGATGTAGTGTGAATAATTCCTTTTTCATTTTTATGTGTGGTCATGATATTGTTAACAGCATTGGCTATGGCAGGTAAACTTTGATTCATTGTTTTTGCATTAAGCCAAGCTACATTCATAAGATAAATCGGTCTATTTTTTAGAGGGAAATTTGACTCTTGGACACGAATAAATTTTACCTGATCCGATTTAATTCCCGCAATTTTACATAGATACTCCTTGCTCAAAATAGTTGCACTCATAAAGAGAGATATGGAGCCTTTGTCTAGGATGTCTTTAAAGTAAGACGAAACGTCAATTGGAGTAACCAAAACTTTTCTTAATTGGTTATTAGCAGCTTTTTCTACGTTTGTCACAATCCAGTTATCCTTATTATTTCTCATATCTTCAATAACTGTAGTCAAATTTTTCTCTTTTGTTATGGCATCAATGAGATTTTTCTCTGTGAAAGGATATTGGTCAATATTTCTTTCGAGTATTGTGCCTGCTTTATCTATAAAAATAAGAAGTTTTTCTCTTAATTCAGTTCCGAAAGCGATCCACGTTTCGATATCATATTGGTTTTCATACGGAATACTTAATCCTGGAAGGAAGCTAGTAATGCCCTCATTAAATACTGTAAAACTTTTAAAATCTGCCACTTCAGATTCTACTGTATGTGCCTCATCAAGGACAAGTAATTGTCTTTTCTGCAGACTGTTTGAATAAAAAACATCTGACAGAAAATACTTGTAATTGTAAATAGTATGACTAGATTTAAGTGCGATCCATTTTTGATGATAATAGTGACATGGCTTCCAGTTGAATTCTATGAGTTTTGATTGAGACTTCACCTTATCAATATATTTTTTCTGAGCAAAGTGATCTAGTTCAACAGTTTCATATTTTGTACCTTCCCCTTGTACTTTATAATCACCTAGTTTAGTTTTGTAAATGCAATCATATCCATCATCCTTTAGGCAAGGACCATAGTTACAGGTTTCATCCAAACCCATTTCGTCCTTTATAATACATATAAAATTAGTTTTTCCTTTTACTTCTCTTATAAAAGGAAAGTCTCTAGAATATTGTGCCTGCAAATCCTTGGTAGCAGTACAAATGTGGGAGCTTCCAAGGTATCTAGCCAATGCAATTGCGACTGGGCTTTTTCCAAATCCTGCCGGCGCTTCCAGAAAGATGTACTTGAATCCTGATTTAATAGCCTGCTCAATTTCTTCCAGTATCTTTTGTTGTTTATCCCTCATGTAAGGATGTGGAAAGTAACTCTGTAAAGACATCTCTAATTAAACAACACCGCTTTGTAAGGCTTTGTGTTCTGATTTATTAATTTGAACCTGACAAAAAAATAATAATTATTAGCCGTTAACTCTGACATTACGATCTTATGATTATGCTTGAGCGTGTATTTAAGAATTCCATTGAAATCTAAAGCATTGGAGAAGAGCTATTGAAGAAGATAAAAAAATTGTAAATGATATATATATAGTCTAAAATGAGTAATTGGCTCTGGACAAATCAATTCATAAACTAAAGAAAGACGCCGACAAGTGAAAAGAGAATATTTTTTATATAAATTAAATTGGTATACGAGACGCAATATTGAGAATAATGGAACTAGTTATGAAATAGCGTATTTGTTTCTTAGATATTCTTAAGAAAATAGAATAATAACTAATGAGAAGTTATCATAATTGCGATGGTAAGAGTTCTTCGGCGATATATAAATAGAATAATGGTCCACCGACACGGCTTATAAGTCTCGATAGAATTTACTATGTCATAATCATATAAAATTAAATAGTCAAGCAATCTGCAAATACTATATCATCTTTCATTGAAATTTTTATAAACAAACTATATAATTATTATCCAATCTGCTTTATTATTGTTTAAATAATAATATGACGATATATATATCATGCAAACATCACTTACATGTTCAATTTGTAATAATAATAATGGTCAGATAATTACCGATACTGAATCTGGTGAAATCATTTGCAGAAATTGTGGTATGGTAATGCTAGATAACGTACAAGAAACCCGTCCTGAGTGGCGTAGCTTTACGACCGAAGAAGCAAACAATTCAAGAAGTAGAACAGGAATGCCTACCTCTCTAGCTAGACATGATAAAGGACTTGCTACAATAATTGGAAGAACAAATAAGGATGCTAGCGGACAAGTTCTAGATGCAGCTATGCGTACTACCATGGAAAGGTTAAGGACATGGGACTTTAGAACACAGGCTCATACTTCTACCGACAGAAATCTTAGGCAAGCCTTTAGTGAACTTGACAGACTAAAGGATAAACTTGGATTGCCTGATTCAGTAATAGAAAAGACTGCTTATATCTATAGAAAGGTTCAGGAAAGAGGATTGGTGCGTGGAAGAACAATATCCTCAGTATTGGCTGCAGCAGCATACATAGCATGTAGAGAGATGGGAATGTCAAGAACCCTGGACGATATTGCTCATCTTAACAATATAAAACATAAAGAACTTGCAAGAACCTTTAGGCTGCTAGTATTGGAACTTGACCTTAAAGTTCCAATGATTGATCCGATGAAATGTGTTGTTAAAGTTGCAAACAAGGCTAAACTAAGCGAGAAGACAAAACGTCAAGCAATGAATATCATGCACAATATTATCAAAAGCGGCGTGTCTGCTGGAAAAGATCCTATGGGACTTGCAGGTTCAGTTATTTATATGTCTTCTATAAATACCGGTGAAACAATAACTCAAATGGACATTGCAGATGCGGCAGGCGTGACAGAAGTGACCATCAGAAATAGATACAAGGACATAAAAAAACACGCTTATTAACATAAAGTAAGTTAAAACAACAAATACTTTCTTTTGTCTCTCCTTTGGTTTAGATGAATAATCATCATCATCAGATAAGAAAAAGACAAACAACCAACAAAGTATCAACAAACACTGCTATTGCTGCCAAGGATTAAAGAGACCAGGATAATGATGTGGATAATGTTTTTGACAGAGAAATTATAGCATTAGTATGGACATATAACTAATTTGATAAGCAACATCATATCATATCATTTCATCAAAGATAGACATTTAATAGATATTGAAGTTATAATGACTCGCTTTATTGAGATGATGACTTTAAGCATAGACTATCAATGGAATAAACCTCGCTCGTCTGTTAGCTATCTAAGAAAGTTTCGCAGTGTATATGAATCTGCCAATTATGATTTCAAATAATCTATACATGTTATAATGGACGACTAGGTTTTATCAACAGCATTTATAGATGAAATTACATGCAAATGATGTTTGAGAGCTTGTACCAGAGCAATCTATTTAGCAGGATGATCGTGCTTACAATAATTATAATACTTCTTATCTAACAATCACATTACTGCAGAGTATCAATCATCCTACATTTCTGCCAGCATACTAACTTGCCACCTTCTGCTATTGTTTCTGCTGTGCGTTTTGTATTCTTCGGTACTTTGAGGTCTCATCAAGTCCGCTATCTGACGCTTATCACCGACTGAACATACGAGTGAATAACATCTATAGATTTTTCTTCTATGATCTTCTTGCTTTTAATGTGAATTCATTGATATACATATAATTGATGATTGCTATGTATTCTTCATGAATGAGTCATCAGATGAAAAATCTTATCCTGATGTGCCAGAAATCGCAACAGTTAAGCCAGAGGAAGAAAGACCCATAAAGACAAATAAAAGATCTGAAGAAGAATTGGATGGATCTGAAAACGAGGCTGATTATGAACATATGGATACAGAGTTTACTGACATGGATGGTGATGGAAATCCCGACTTTGACCCAGCAGTAGGGCCAGGAGTATAGAATCTATCAAGACTATTATTCTATTTTTAGTTAATTATTCATAGTGATTCAAAAAACTTCGTTCCTCTTATGTTGCAAACACACACTTATTAGCGCGGACAATGGCTCGAAAAATATTTGTTGCACCAGAGAATTCACTGAATTGCAAGCATAAAGTTGTGTATATTGAATCTGTAGATGTTGCAATAGAATTCACTGATCATATCAAAATGTATTCAGGATTATCTTAAGGGGTTATTTAGGGATAATACTATTTCTATGAGCTCTTGCCAAGAGTTTTGCAACTCTAATAGGTTCTGGTATTGACCCTTGTAGAGTAAAAGCATTAAGCGTATTCAATGCTCCTTTTAGTGACAGACCCCAATATCGAATATAGAGTGATTTGTCGGTTCTTAATCTGACTTGGTCTCTGTTACCCAATTTGCGATATTGCTCAAGTTTCATCTCTGACTTTTCTAAAAAATGATGTCTTATGTGTTCTTCTAGACCTCTTGAATCTTCGAATGTAATTGCAATTATTGGAAGCCCTGTAATATTATTGAGTTTATCACCATCAATGATATTATACAAGCTGATAATGAGTCCATCTAGCATTATACAATTTATATCATTTCTTTGTAGAGATCTGAACATACAATAAATATTTTTGGTAGAGTCATCACCTTTCAGTGTAGCACTGCCAAAGACGATTCCATCTACTATGAGATCACGCCTCATCACAACACCTCCAAGAGTCGATGTTGAATTAGACTTCTTGAAACTCTCTGCTATGCCAAAAATTCTAATTCCTCTCTTTTCGGGATGAAAATGTCGATTAAAGTTACAGAATTTATTACTATCTGTTTTCACTTTGTGAATTCTTGAGATCAATCTACTACCCTTTGAAAATAACAAATGGTATTGCGATAAGGCACATAACTCTGACAGCAGTTATTTCTAATTGCAACAGTGTATCTTCTGGATCGATCCTTTTGATAAGGCTTTTCACTGAATAATTGCTTTACCGATTATCCTGGTTCCCACACTATCTGGCTTTAGTAGCACGCATGTCTGCCTATGGAAAAACACAATAGGTTTTTCAGACATAATTTCAAGCATGTCTCCTCCTATTAGTTTTACTTTTGCGGGTTTAATTTGTAATCCAATAGATATCAGATACATTTGGCTTTCAGTAATATCTCCTTTGAAAAAGGCACTCTTTGTAAATTTTGCGAAGACTTTATCTGAAGATATTTCCATTGTATTAGGAGAACATATTATATCTCCTCTATTGATATTATTAGCGTATATACCTTTAATTGCAAGCCCAACTCTTGCGGGACTCTTGGATTCCAATACTGGATCATCATGCATTTGGATAGATTTAACTAAAATATCTTTTTCAATAGGCTTAATTTTCAACTGATCATGTACTTTGACTGTTCCTTGTTTTATCACACCTAATACTACCGTTCCAACTCCTTTAACATCGAAAGCATGATCTATCTCAATCATAACAGGTCCTTGAATACATTTGGATCTTAGGTTAGGGATTTCTTGTTTTAATTGGTCGATGTTATCTAATAGCTTAAATTCAGAGACTGAGGTATTTTTGATTAACGTTTTCAGTTTACTTTCGTCGACGTCATATGAATGGAGGATGAATCCATCCTTTAAATTGACATAATCTAAAGCAATAATTTCTTCTCCTAGATATTTGTCCAATTTTGTGACATTTAATATAGCATATTCTGCAATATTTACAGCCTGCAATAGAGATTGAATTTTCTCAGGATATGTGCCAGGCAACGTCCACGTATAAATAGTGTCTAATGTTTTTTTGTCATAAATGGCAATATCTGTGGTTGTGCCTTTTTTTCCTAATTCGGCTGCGATACTGGGATCACCAAGGAGAACGAAATTAATACTATTCAGATCTTTGTAATTGACTGTAAATAAATAAAACTGTTTTTACTTAATCTCTCTTATCATTATATATTGTGAACGAGCATACAATAAATATACAATAAATATACAATAAATTACGGATAGTAGAGGGTAATCGTCAACTGAAAGTATATGGTATATGCTCTCTATAACAATTTGGCTAATCAGTTAAGGAAGTAAACGGCAGAATAAAGATTAAAGCAGCAAAGATAAATGTTTGTTATCTGTTAATCTATGTTTTACATACAAGATATCTCCAGTCACTGCTTTGGATAAGTTTATGCTTATATTTTCTTTTTTTCACCATCTTTAATCTGAATGCGAATGAAAAATTCCATAGCGGTATAAAATTTTACAATTACAACTTCTAACTATTAAATATACTCACAAGAAGAGCCATAATCCATAGAATTGAACTTATGTTTGGAAGTAACTGCATGCAATTTAAAGTGTATCATTACCATTTCATAAATAGCATTCGGATGCATTGTAATAGTAGTGGTTAGATATAACAGGCCGACGCAACTTCTTCTGCCTTTAACATTAAATCATAATTCTCAAATTATGAAATAATAACATTTGCACTTTGATTTTGGATCTATTTCTAGACAAATACTATTAATGACTAGGAAATTAATATATACTATCTCAATATTGAATGTACAAAGTTGACAATAGAACTTATACACCTTGTGACAGCATATAGTAATTGGTAATTATTCAGATATAGAATAGAAT
Source organism: Nitrososphaeraceae archaeon (assembly GCA_035264705.1). Lineage (GTDB taxonomy): Archaea > Thermoproteota > Nitrososphaeria > Nitrososphaerales > Nitrososphaeraceae > JAJNBK01. The sequence goes on from DATFPS010000340.1 coordinate 7,993, forward strand.
TAGAAAAGATGTAATATCACATGGCGGGATTGGTGTGTTTTTCTTCATTTTCGTCAGTCTTGAGAACAAATACAAAACGCGAACCATGAAAGTCTTCAGCACCTTCTCTTTGCCATTTCACCGTATATGATCGAGTGACTTGTTTACCAATTATTTTTATAGTTTTGGGCAAAGCGGAAAATAATGATTCAATCTTATTTGGGTCTTTGGTCATAAGCAAAGACCTCCGTCTTTTCATTAAGTATTTTATTGCTACATTTTTATGCACTTGTCCCTCAACCGGAATTTGCTCATTACCTATATCGATAGTAAATTGTCGCTTTCCCAAGTAGTAAAGGTGTTAAAGAAATTGCTAGAAAAGCTTTGTGGAAAGAACGCCAAGAATGGTAAAATGACATGACGTTGCTTTAGCTTCCTGTGTATATGTGTCTCTCTAGAGCACAAAATTTCTTTGTACTGCGATACAAATAGTTTTTGCGCTACTTTATCTTTCTCCTGCAATGTATTAAAACAATAATCTCTTTAAGTTAGGTCGGACATGAACTTTTATTGGAGTATAAGGGAAAAAGACCTCCGCGTTCTGCCCGCCGTGCAAGAAAGCCTTTGCAAGAAAATTGGATAAAAGCACCAGGACAAGGTA
>DATFPS010000341.1:0-3221 GCA_035264705.1 Nitrososphaeraceae archaeon
TAAAATTTTTTATTTTTGGTAGTGCATCATTAGGCCATTTTTTCTGAATCATTTGAACTAAATAAGAGCTGTCACTCTTTGAAAGAATATATACTTTCAATATCCCTATAATCTAGAATATCTCCCTGCTTATAATTACTATTCTTTCTGAAATTTTTTTATTATTGATACTTAATTACATTCTATATGCCGTAAGCCGGAAGATAACGAAAAAATCGCATAATGAGAAGGTTGTTATCCTAATCAGTAGCAGAAAAGGGCATATCCCATCATATCAGGATTTCAATTATATTAAAATAGACATTCTTAATATTCTAGACAATAATGCTTTCCTCTTGTCATCGGCAGAATCTAATCGTTATTTTCATTGACTATTATTTTTCCTCGCATTGTTGTTGGATGTAAGGAGCAGTAGTATTCAAATATACCAGGCTCTTTTGATGCAATTGCAGTTGTAAAATCCTGCTCAGAGGACAAATAAGCCGTATTTATCTTTAATTCATCTACAATAAGGTCATGTCTTACAAAGTCCTTATTGACTACTACTAATTTCTTAGGAACGTTTACACCAGCATGGATATCAGGATTCGTCCTATTAAATGCATTATTTTGAGCAATTAACAATACCCCTGAAATATTTTTTATCGATGATTCTTCTGGACGGTTAATTAGATTGCCTACTCCCCACAGGGTACCGACCACAACAAAAGAGATGACGATTATAGCAATGATATTGTTAAGCACTCCATTATTAATAGACAGAGCACATCTAAATTTCTATTGATTTCGTGTTGAATTCCGCTTAAGTAATTATTCTGATATTTTACTAAAGCGATATACGTCTCGCCTCTTTATTCATACGATTGTCTGCTGCACTCGATATATAGATCCCTTTAAAATTTTGCTGTCACATATGGTCAGCCTTTTTCTTTCAATTATTATCACTTTAAGTCAAGTACTAGGTTAACCATTGTCCTAATACACAAAATTTTTCTAGGAAAAAAATTAACAAAAGCTCAAGAGTAAAAGGAAGAATGGATTTCTAGACAATTAAGGAGATATCTTATATTTAGCTGGCTGATTGCATTAATATATAAGATTATCCTCTATTTTGTAGGGGTGTGTATTCGCATCCCATAGGCCCACAGTATTTGCCTACATATGCAGCTTTGGGTCTATAGAGGGCAGGCTTGGGAGCGGCTTCTGCAAACTTCTCTTCAATTATGTGTGCACACCAACCGGAAATTCTTGAAATTGCAAAGATAGGGGTATTGAGATCCATGGGAATACCCATACTATAATAAAGCGATGCGCTATATAGATCGACGTTAGGATAAATAGATTGTTTCTTATTTTCTAGCATGTATTTTTTTGTGAAGTTTTCAACACGTTCTGTAATCTCAAACCATTTTGTGCCTGTTTCCTTTGACATTGCTCGTGAGAGTCTTGAGAGTATTTCCGCGCGTGGATCTGTAGTCCGGTATACAGCATGACCCATCCCCATAATTCGGCCTCCTTGCTGCAACCTAGCCTCCACCCATTTCTCTACGTTTGCAGTCTCAGCAATTTCGAGCAACATTTTCATTACTTGTATGTTCGCCCCTCCATGTAATTCGCCGGATAAAGCACCGACAGCACCACCTATGCAAGCGTACATATGTGCTCTGGTTGAGGCTATTTCTCTAGCTGCAAAAGTCGAGGCATTGAAGCTATGTTCTGCATGTAAGATGAGACAGATGTCAAATACTTTTGCTTCTTCTAGAGTAGGCGTTGTCCCGCGAAGCATGTATAGAAAGTTTGAAGCATGCGAACCTTCCTCCAAGGAATCGAGAACATGATAACCTTTGCGAATTCTATCCCACGCCGCTACAATTGCAGGAATTTTCGCAATTAGGATGATAGCTCGTCTAATATTGGCTTCTTTTGAATCGTCTTCCATATTCAAATCATAATCGGCCAATTCTGAGATACATGATTGAAGCACATCCATGGGGTGCGCTCTCTTTGGACGATTTTTTAAATTTATAAGAATCGGTTCTGAAATACCACGGGCTTCTCTTAATCTGCTTGAAAAATCTTCCAAGTCATCTGGACTGGGCAGTTCGCCGAATAATAAAAGATAAGCCGTTTCTTCAAAGGTAGAATGACTAACTAGATCTAAGATGTCATAGCCACGGTAAATCAGTTTCCCGTTTTCTCCATCAATAGAACAAATACGCGTATCAGCAACTTCGATATTTCTTAAGCCAATGTTCCTAGCGTCCATCGAACTATCCTAGTTCTAAATTTGTATATTAAAGTAATGTTTTGTTTCTATTGTAATATAATAATTTGTCATTATATTTATTATTGTCACGATCAGTACGATAGCATGATTAAAATAGATATGACTATCATCTTATAATTGTCTGGCTTCTCTTTTGAGATTGATTAAGGAAAAGTAAAGTCTATAGCAAAATCATAATTACTAACCAAGGTGAAGGGCTAAATCAATCATTCAACTCTTTTCATCTTTGAACCACATTTAGGACAAGCAACTTCATTATGTTTTGTTCCGCAGCTCATGCAATAGTAATTTATTGAACCTGAACCAAACATAGAGAAGTTGCCCATTCCAAAACCCATCTTTCGCATCATTCTTTTTCTTACGTAGAAACTTAGCAACAAGACAACCCCTATTATAGCAATGAGAGAAAATGGAAATGGTATTATAATTGAAATAGCAAGGCTGATAGCAAAATATATAGCAATCCACATTAATTGCTGTAAGAGAAATTGCTTGTTATTACTCAAATTATATTCTCATCTCTCATATAAATTCTCTAAGATTTAAAATTATGTGATCTAGAAAATAGAAGTAATAGATATGTCTGATTACTTTAATAATATCTCTAGACATTGCGTATTTCAGAACAAATTATGTAGTTTCAAGAAACACATCCATATATATTAGTAATAGTTATCTCATATGAGACCACTACAATATGACAATATGCGTAGTTGACAAACATGTCCTAAGACATAATTAATGTCACAGCAAGGATCTGTCTAGATACCAATGTTCTTCTCTGATTACATCCCCTCATAATAAATTCTTATAAAAAACGAAAGTTTTTTCTAGCAAATATATCATAAAATTGATATGGTAACCATCAATATAATAATTATAATAAGCAATGGCAAGACTCTTCTGAATGCCAGGCAATCATTAAGATGATCAT
>DATFPS010000342.1:0-10378 GCA_035264705.1 Nitrososphaeraceae archaeon
TTCTAAATATTCAATTAATTTTATCATTTGATCCATTCTTACTTTCCCTCCTGCTTGGTTTCTACAACCTTCATAATGTCTCATTAAGCTTTTATTTTCTTCATTCGATATACTTTTTTTATTTTCTATTAAATCAAAGAATCTATCTTCCTTATATGTGTGGTCTGTTATAAAAACAGCATATGATTTTAAGAATCTTGCAATTGGTTCTCTATCACCAATTCCTTTACTCCATGCCCCAAGTTGACGTAAAAGCATATTTGCAATTCTTCTTCCAAGCTCATGTTCTATCAGAAACTTGCGAATATCCTCTGAAAAACTATCTTTGTCTTTAGTTTGCGGAAAATATGCTTGCTCTTCTTTCCCGTGATGATACCTATCAACAAATTCTTCAATTATCACTGAAATGATTTTAATATCTTCAATTGGGATATTTTCATTAGCATATAGTCTATCAGAACATATTTGAACTATATCTCTTAATCTTCTTACTGTGATATGGTCTTGTTTAAGATCCTGTGTAGCATTCAATTAAAATATCCTTTATGTTGTATTTGTGACATTTAATTCATGTGATATTTCTGTTTAACCCATCGATTCTTGTTATAGAGAATATAGTCTTTAACATATCTGCCTTGGATTTTGAAATTATGCTAATGCTGTTCAATTTATGCAATTTTGGGGCATTGGTTCTTCTACAAGTCGTTAACCTTCGGCAAAGGGTAGTAAAGGTAAATGTGCTATGGTATTAACGGAATTAGAACTAATTGAATAGAACCAGCATATGAAGCAGCAAACGATCTTCTTCTTTATCTGCTTCTATGTCAAGCCATAGGAAAGGAATACCATTTGTTGCTAAAGTCTTTTATGTGATTTTGGAGTTCTTGATATTTTACAATTTCTATTTTCTGCTATTTAGTATCATCAATGTAGTTTGCCCTGTTCTTCCTTTTCTAGGTGTTGTTTTTTGTCCTCATGGGTAGTGAATATAGCGCCACATACGAAGCACTGGAAATCAGAAGATATTGTTGGTACAGCATCGTCAGATTTATGGATGGAATTATAAGAGTCTTCTTCAACCATATGATCAGTTTCAAGTTTGGTTAGATAAGCATTTGGAATGTATAGCAATAGAGTGAATGTGTAAATACTGCTTATACTCATTTCTAAGGTCTCTAACTAATGGGTATTCGTATATTGCATATCAATGCAATGTGTCTCCGTTAACTTAAGCTATTATTTTTATTGGTATACTCTATGCTGAGCAGCAGAATATGTCCTGATAAGTTATGATAATAACAACAACATAAACAGGATTAGGACAGACAGACCCTTAGCTGTAATAGCACACGGCCTTTACTTGTTTTTCATTCTCTAAGTCATGGACTACCAAAATCTAAGTCGTTAGAGACGATTATAAGGAGAAGGCTTACATACTTGTCTCTATTTGGAAATGAGTATATAGATATTCTAATGTATCAGCAGATAGTTAGATTTGTAATATTAGTAGCAATAAAATGTAGGATAAGAATATTTGTAGATGAAACTCTCTCTTCTAAGGAATCTAATGAAGAAATATTCATTTAGAAAAGAAAGAACAGGACTGAATATTTTTTGATGATTATCATTTTCCTTGCGAGAAAGAAGGGTATAATAGAAAACAAATGTCAGTAATTGGCTTAAGTTGTTTAATTTTTTGTATTAGATATGAGAACAAAAATTAAGATTTCAACTCATGGGATTCTTAATGCAGATCAGCCAAGTTAAAAGAGCGTGTAATGCATACCTTATGCTTATAAATTACTGATATTCTATAAAAAAGTAAGGTCTAAGCATCACCATGAAAAGAATGGAAATCATAATACCTGACAGAAGATTGAATGATGTAAGCGAAATACTAAAAGATGCTAATACTGGAGGAATGAGTTGCTATAGAATAGAAGGACGAGGAAAGATAAAAGCAGAAGCTGTTTCAGTAGGACGAGGGACTATGCGTTATAAACCAGAATTTATCCCAAGAACTAAGGTAGAAGTAGTTGTTAAGGATGAGCAAGTTGAGGATTTAATTAAAAATTTGAGAGAAAAGTTGGGAGATAACATTGGAGGAAAGATATTTGTTACAGATGTTGCTATCGCGGTTGATTTAACAACTGGCAATAGAGAAGAATCTGCAATATAGTGTATATGATGTAGAAGTGGCATATACGCTAAATTGTAATGTCAATAAAGCATAAATGGTTTTATTTTATTAATTTCATTCAAACTCTTGCTGTTAGTGGAAATTAGATTAGGTTTTGGATTTCTTTCTGTTGTTAAAAAGTAAAGTATTTTCTTACATACATAGTAGCATATATGGAAGAAAATACTTGAAAGCGTGAAAAAAGAGAGTGATATTAACCTAAAGTAGTTTAAATTGAACATTTTCATGAGGAATTTATAGAATATTGACAGAAATTATATTGTATGCTCTTTTTTATTTTACAACAGTATTAGCTTTAACCTTTTACAGCTGTTATTCGTATAATAGTGCAACTGCTATCTAAACTTGATAGTCTCCATCTTACCGTTATTGGCTTTTACTATTACTTTATCAAAATTCAATTCCTGTGATTCAGGTGTAATCATTACAGAGGAAAATGGGCCCATCTTATCAATCCTTTGAATTTTGCCTTGTTCTCCGAATTGAACTATAACATCGTTCAATGTATCAAAGTTATTGTTATTAATTTTTACGACTATTGATCCGATTATCCCGCCACGCTCTATGATTTCTACGTTCAAACCTGCTCTTGGTATAAATACCGATAGAACAACTACTGCCACTATGATGAATCCTATAATGATTGCAAACTTGGCAATTCTAATGTAATTTCTTCTTGGTGTTATTCCTCCTCCTTCAAATCCATCAAAGTGATTGTCCCATCGTCCCATCAAAGAAGTTAATGTTCCTCTCCTTGCTTTATGTATTACGTGTGGTATGTATTTGTTATGAAAGTTATTAGCATCTATTCGATATCAATGGTATGCCATTTTTCGGTTGATTCTATACAGTACGTTTCTATTATTGACATCAAGAAAAAGAATGATATCTTTTGACCTGCCATCGCTTCTATTAATTCTATCTTTATTGCTATTCCTCTATGATGTGGGTCCATCAAAATTGTGGCTAATCATGCTACTAAAAGGACTACTTGATTGAAGGTAGTGCTCATAGGACATATAAACTAGGACATTAGCGCTATTTTATATCATAGAGATCATATATAGATTTTAGATTATTAATTTAGATTATTCATTTGGGTATGAGTGTTAGAAATAAGGTGAAGGGTTGTTAAGAATAATTTCTCCATGTGTGACTGCATTTTGTGCATCGGTAAAATTGTGTAGTAGCTTCATCAGCAGACCTTGTCTGTAACATCCACCAAAACGCATTATTATTTTTACACTTTGGACACTCAATAGTTGTCGTAGGTAATGTATCTGGACTCTTATCAGTATCAATGACTTTAAGTGAATATTCTGTGTTCTCCATTGATGATACTGTATTTTCCTTCACTGATAGCTCCACTTTTTCTTTGTCTACTGAAAAACCACATTTGGGACAAAGAACAATGCCCTCTTCTATTTTTGGTCTCATACGTGTTTCGCATTTAGGACAGAATTTCACCTATGAAACCACTCCTCTACTTTTTCAGTGCTGTCTTCAAAGCACTGGTAAGTTCCTTAATATGTTCTGAAGCAGAAACCGATGCTTCTCGAACTGCCTCAAGTGGATCCTTTTTCTTAGTTGTGATTCTAACAACATATTCTTTTATAAGCGGATGCTTGAGTGTTACTCCTGCAAATTCCACGCTTCTTTCTTTCAAAAGTTCATGCTGCATAATATACATAATTGAAATATCCTCCTCTTGAAGTTTTAATTCTAGTTGACTATCATTACTATCTACAATTTCCGCAAGCATTATGCAGACAACTACTTATTGAGGATATAAATTATACCATGTAAGAATTTTCATTGGAAAATGAGAAGAGTATGATTGCGGATGTGAAACTAAGCAGATTGCAAGATAAGGTGAAAAAAGATGAGTCACTGACATTAAGTTTGAGTTTTAAAATACAAGGAAACATTAGAGAGGTTTTTGATCAAAAAAACTGGGAAAGAGCATACAATATACATGATAATGTATTTAGAATCACTATAGAATTTAGTTTGAAAGAAGGCAGAAAGGCAGTTCTGCAAAACAAGTTTGTCAGGAAGGCAACACTTTTCTGGACTCGCAGTCCGAAGATTCCCTTTAGGATATGGATTTCAATTATCAAAGATGATACGCCATTTTATCCTGCTACTGTTGAAGAAGCAAAATCATTATTATTTGATATTGATAAATTAATAGAATTAAATGGCTATCACATGAAGCGTGGAAGTCATGAGTTCTCAACTGATATTAAAGTTTCATGGGGAAAACACTTCTACACAAATCCTACAGTGATAACTGGAAGGTCAAATGCTGTATCTATTGTTAGATCTGAATAATCGATACTCTCTACATGGCAAAACGGCAGGACAATTATTCTGTATAAATATGAAGGAGAAGATACTGCCTCCAAATAATTTCTATGATCTTATTGTTTGGTGGTTATCTGATATATTTTAATTTCAAAATAAATTATTCTATGCGATAACTTCCTAGTGTTGTATGTATTTTTAGTAATTAGTTCAAGTGACTTGGATGCAACATATTGCTTATAGAATTCAAATATAGTTAGTACAGGCAATAAGCAATTATGGTTGGGTTTGTTCTCGCCTACTGACATTTTTTCACTATATCAATGAAATAATTATGACACACAGATAGACAAACCCAGCTTTAGATTACACTATAAAACAAATAAGTTAACTAAACCTATTGTTATGAATCTCCAGTTGAATACCTGCAAGCAAAAGACTATATTGTTAGTATCCATCATATCATGATATTCATCATATTCTATTAGAAATAAACTATTTTGCTAAGAGAAATTTCTTAAAGCATGGCTAAAAGATAGGAGGAGAAGCGCACAAGATATACACGCACACACACATGTGATTGCGTACATGATATGCAGTATATATCGTAATTACTGAATATAGAACATCATTTACATTCATTCTATATGAAAGAGTGAAAAATAGATATGGAAGCATATTATTGAAAGAAGATCTATTTAATACATAAAGAGATAGAATCTAAACTTTAGATATAATATTATAATCATACTTTCTATACAAAAGAAAAAATAGAAAACTATTAGAGAGCACGCATAACAATGAATGATACGCAGGTAAGACAGCTTATCGATTTTCAAGGATCAAGGAACATGGTGAAAAAGATCAAAAAAAGGCAAAGTTATATAAATATCAAGTCTTTAGTGTGACAGATAAACGAACTTGTTCGGGAAAAGTTCACGAACTTTTTCACCCTTTTTTACCCACCCTTTTTTGACTGATTTACATTGACAAAGTTATAATACACAGAGAGTAGTTTCTAGACTAACCAATGTGGACAAATGTTACCAATTAATAGAAACAATATATATAAAATAGTTAGATTTAAAGTTACAGATCAAGAATGCACAATAATGTTTTAGAATTATAAAACAAATGAATATTTTTATAATGCGATTATATAGTAGTTGGACTCAATACAAGACAACTAGGAAGAAATATGGGTCTATGCAGTTAAATATTCCCTAAATGAATTGAGGTGAATATCCAAAATGTCATTCTTATTCTATCTGAAACAATATTTTTCAATAAGATTATTTATGTATCTATAATAAAATTAAAAAACATAAGAACAGCAATATGTGAAGATGAAGAGAGAGAGAGACACGTACCTTCTTCATCAGCAGCAATTTGATCTTATAAAAAACCGATCATTTAAAGATTAATTAATTAATTGAAGGTTGGGCATAATCATAACTTCATCTTTTCCTAATATTTATTGACAGTTATGACATTATATCCATCTTTTAGCCAAGTTTCAAAGAAACTCCCGCTGCTACAATTTATGTTCTCTCTACCGAAAGATCTACTCTACTATTTCTTTGGATGAGCATCAATATATAAAAGAAAAAGATTACGTTTTTCTTTAAGTTAAAATAGCCAAGTAAAAATAGTAATAGTCTAAATAGAACTATTAATGACAGTTTTATATGGCAAAGTTTGATGGAATAAAAGGACAGGAACTATTAGACGTAGAGGAAAACAAAAACGAGATCACACTTATCTTCAAAGATAACCGCTTCCTTTTTCTAAAAATTGAAAATGGTAGTCTGGTCTCTGATTCTGTACCAGAATAAACACAGCTATATATGTTTTTGACCATTTTTGAACAGAAGAAGGCGATTATCTCTTTATTTAATGTGTGTAGCAATGCTCTGAATATCTATGAAAGTAAGGCTGACTTTGCGGGCAATAAAAAGAAACTAGATGTTGTGTTAGTAATTCAAAGACGGCTCCAGCAAATTCAATATATTATTATGATCTGCAATGACAAATTAGCTTCGATAAAATCAAGAGCAGATGGACGGATCGGATAGTTGAAAAAGCGTCAGGACTTTAGGTGATACAGATCCAGCAAGTACATCGGTATCTATCTCAGAATACATACCTTACATCTTTAACAATCTATGGAACTAATAAACATAGAAGACGAAAAATAAATTTTACTGAAAATGTTATATATTATCGCATTATTTATTCTTGGAATTCATAAGTAGGAATTAATGTTATATGATGATAAATGGGCAAGCGGCAAATCTACTATTCAAGAAGACAAAATTTATCATATGACATTTCCAAATTTAACTGTTCTTAGAATTGTCATATTTTCATAATCTTATTCTTTCTTTTTGTTTTGTTCAAATAACCAACTACGGTTATAATTTTCATCCTTAAGTCTAAAATCCTTAAAGATCTGAAAATATGCTTGCTTGATCTTGTTTTGTTTTTCAAATTCAGATTGTATCCATAGACTCTCGAATATTGAAATGTATGAAGATACTGTCATTTCATTCTTAGAACAGCTCGCTATTCCAAATATTCCTTCAAGAGCATCGTTTATGTCATCCTTTATATCTATTGCAAGTGAAGCTGTCTGGTCCACTACAATGATCATACTCCTTTTTTGTAATTGTTTACTAATGTAGTTAGTGTTAATTTGAAGCTCTTGCTTTTTCTCCTTTAACTTTCTCTGAATAATTTCTCTTATGTTTTTGTCATGCTGTGCTTGAATCAGAATTCTAACATTCACATTTCTGCCTACAGCTTCTCCTAATAACGATATTATTTCTCCATTCTCTGCACACCAAAAGGAATTAACAGTAGGAAACAAGATAAGGATCTCATCGACTGCTGATTTGATAATGCTGAGGGCAACTTCGTACGTTCTGTACGGATCTTCTATATTGCTATTTGTAAAGTCGTCACTTATCACATGCCTCATAATTTCTACAACCTTCTCTCTTGCAGGAAGAGACTTAATCCATAGACTCTCGAAAAGGTAACGTTGCATTTCTACAAAGGATTTGTTTTTAATATGAATTAGTTGTGCTTTAAAATATCTTTCTTCTTCTTTTTCTTCTTTTTCTTCTTCTGCTATAACAGGCATGTAGCTAAAGAATTCATGCGTATCACGGATAGCCAAATAACCTGTAACTGCATCTGTATGTCTTAGTTCGACATACTTCATCATCTTATTACAATAAGATATGTTTTCAGCAGTAATTTTAGTAATAAATCTTAATCTTATGCCTCTTAGCTTAAGCTGAACAATTAGATCCCATAGTATTGAGTTGTTCGATTGAACAGATTGCCAGGTCTGATCAAAGCAACACTCGAAGCTTTTCTTAGCACCTGAAATTACTTTTAATATATAATTTAAAGGGTCTTCGCTAACATATGCAAATCTTATATCTTCAGGGTGTGGATCAAGAGATGGTGGCACAATATTTCTTGAGTCAATAATCCTTTTTAAATATAAATGATTATCGATACTGAGATCTATCTGCAAAATCACTCATCTTTCGACGTCAATGGGAAATTATTTATAGGATTGACATAACTATACACATAATTTGGCAATATTTTTAGATGTTCACAAGGTGCCTTTTAAAGAAGATCATTTAAAGGAGTTAGTCCACTCTCCTGCTGATGAATTTGGCGTTAGACATGTAAATCTCTTCTACAATAAGGAGGCTAGTGTCTGTTTTTGTCTACTCGAGGCTCCTGATAGAGAGGCAGTTGTAAAACATCATGACAAAGTTAGCATTCAATGCGAATGGATTAGTGAGGTAACTATGGCAACAGGAAATCAATTCCTTCCTCAAAGTGATATGAACACCGCTATTCAATCCGATTAACCTTTAAATAAAAAACAAGATACTTATTTGAGTGTGTTTGTTTCTGCTGCTACAAAAAGATAGATGATTCTCAAGCGCATTTGTTAAACTCGAATGTCAATTAGAAATATATGCTTCATTATGAGAATGTAGGATTGTTTATTACTAATAATAAGAATTAATAACATACATATTTTTATTTTTGTCTACTATAAAGAGATCAGATAAAATTGGCTTTCTCTACATGTATGTGTAAAACCGATGATATTCATCAGAGAAAAATTTTGATCAGGTATTTAGAATTTTCTAACTTAAAAGAAACGTGCATTAAGTATGCTGAATTCTCATTTAATTATAAAAAAAAGATCATGAGTATAGACATACCAAATTATTGCAAAAGAGTACACTTTAATATTTATGATTTTATAGACTGGGATCAGGCTAAGTATCCTAACGATCCGTGTTTTGTAAGTTAGTAGACAGGATGTGGTGCGAGCTTACTGAAGCCAAGAATATGCGAGGCTTGTCACAAAAACCATTAACGGTAGTTATAATATATATTTCTAAAATTAATCACAAGAAATAGCTAAATTTTGTAACTGTTCTTATAACTCGTTATTATATTTATTGCCTTCATTTTGAAAAGGAGATAATATGATAAATTTAAGAATCATGAGTAAGCGACTTATTTTAGTATGTATGTCAGAGCAGATGATATAAAGTCTATTGATTATATTGGAAAGGAAGTTACTATAAGAGGATGGGTGTATCGCCTAAGAAAACAAAAGGAAAACACTTTTGTCTTGATCCGGGATGATCGTGGCGGGATAATCCAGAGTATATTTCCAAGCGAGAAAGTTACAAATCTAACTATAGAGTCCTCTATAGAAATCAACGGTATCGTGAGGCAAGATAACCGAGCTCCAGAAGGTGGATTTGAAATCAAAGGCAGTGACTTAGAAATTTTCCATCTAGCAGAACCAGATTATCCAATAGGGGAATACCAAAGCTCAGAGCTATTACTAGATTATAGACATCTCTCCCTGCGAATGAGAAGAATGATAGCAATAGCAAAGATTCGCGTTTCAATTCTAAAATATGCACGTCAATGGTTTATTGAAAATGATTGGATGGAAATAACTCCTCCAATTGTTGTTAAAGGTGCAGTTGAAGGTGGCTCCACTCTATTCAAAATAAAGTATTTTGATGAAGATGCATATCTTTCACAAAGTGCACAATTATACCTTGAAGCAATGATATTCAGTCTGGGTCGTGTATGGTGTCTTACTCCCTCATTTAGAGCGGAAAAATCAAGAACTATTAGGCATCTGGCAGAATTTTCGCATCTTGAAGCTGAAGCTCCATGGGTTAACCTAGAAGATATATTGAATATACAAGAAGAATTGATCTCTTATATTGTCCAAAAGACACTAACAGAAAGAACAAAAGAATTTGCTCTGCTGAAAAGAGATGTTACTCAACTAAAAAAAGTCAAAGTACCATTTGATAGAATACAATATGAAGAAGCAATTGAAATATTACGATCCAAAGGATTCAATATAAAAGAAGAAAATGGAAAAAAGCGTAATATAAGAAAGGGAGATGATCTTAATATCGAATCAGAACGAGAATTAACAAGAAGTACGGAAAAACCTATTTTTATAATAGGTTATCCAATTCAAGTCAAGCCATTTTATGTCAAGGAAGACCCAAAGAATGAAGGGAGAGGACTTGCCGCAGATATGCTTGCGCCTAGCGGTTTTGGAGAAATTATTAGCGGTGGATTAAGAGAAGAAGATATTACTTCCATTACAAAGAGAATAGAAAAAGAAGGATTGAATCCACATGCCTATAAATGGTATCTAGAGCTGAGAAAGTATGGATCCGTTCCACATGGAGGATTTGGACTGGGTATTGAACGCTTGATGAGATGGATTATAAATGTAGAAGATATTAAGGATACATCTCTTTTTCCAAGGACAATGTCAAGGGCTAC